>JAYWEG010000304.1:0-2810 GCA_043779445.1 Bacteroidota bacterium | reverse complement strand
TCCAAATGATGGTGTGGATTGATTTTATTAGAATTAATTTAGTTTGATTATTCATTTTTGATTTTCTCATTAATCACTTTTAATAATTTTTCAGGAATTGGTCTGCAATTACAGTACTTGTGATGTTCTAAATGCCAATCAATTCGCTGCTGCAATGTTGGATTTTTAGACATTCGGTTTGCTAAATGCCATTCTTTATTAATCTTCATCTCTAATTGATTTTTTAATTTTTATCAGCCAAACTGTTTTTATTCTTCAAAATATCATTTTCAAATATTTTTCTAACCAATTCAGGTTCTTCAAATAAAGGGCTATGAGCCGAATTATTGAAAGTATAGAATCCTTTTAAAGGTGCAGAAAGTTTGTTCAAATAGGCTTTTGATAAATTGATATTAACTGTTAAATCATATTTACCACTAAAGAAATAAACAGGAATATCGAGTTTGGGAACTTTAGCAGTAAAATCTGTTTCGAGCATTTCATTCAAAAGATTTGTTTTTGGTAAAAAAGAAAATTTTGCTTTCCAAATGTTTATTTTTTCTGAAATTGTGTAGGCTTTGCAAGTCCAAACTGGAATAAAAATATCCCAAAAAACCGATATTTTTTTGTGCATTGTACCAATACCTAATTCGTGCATATATTGGTCACGAATTTTTGATTTATGAAATGTTAAAACGTTTGAATTGGATTCTAAAACTTTATATTTTTCTAATTCATTTATCCTTTTTTGATTTTTATCTACTTTATATTTTTCCAGCATATAGGAATAAGCCAATTTTTCTGATTCGCCTTGATTGCTAATTTGTCCCATTCCGATATAAGCATGAAACAATTCTGGATTTTTTTGAATAGCAAGTAAAGCAATCGGTGTTCCGCCAGAATGTGCCATTATGTAAATTTTTTCTTTATCAAAACGCTTCCGCAAATAGTTGGTCACTTCAATAGCATCATTTGCAAGTTGGGCATAATTCATACTTTCTAGAGTTACTTGAGGTGTATATGAAAGTCCGCCACCACGTTGTTCCCAGTAGCAAACCGTGAAATAATCTTCAAGATTTGGTTTGTATTTATCTATCAAAAAATAGTTCGGAAAAGCAGGTCCTCCGTGAACATAAAGCAAAATCGGATTTTTGATATTCTTACTTTTGATGAACATTCCTTGTGTTATGCCACCAATATTTACAAATGTTTTTTCTGCAATACTTCCAGTTAATGGTTTGCCATTTTTGTCTAAATACGGTTCTATTTTACCTGGACTGTAATGCAAAATTATAATGAATAAAATCAAAAATAGTCGCAAAACAATTGAAAAGAGTATTGTTATCATTCGCTTTAATATTTTAAAAAATGGTTTCATCTTGTTTGAGTTTTAAACCAATTATTTTTGATTTCTTCCCAATTCTCCAACTTCCTGCAACCATTTTTTCCTCTTCACTTCATGAGATGATTTTATTCCTGAAAAAACTGAAATTTTCACTGGCTTTATACCACAAAACTCCAAAACTCCAATTTTCATGGCGTTGTGTCCTGGGCTTCGATTGATAAAATAGTAATACCATTTTGGAGTGTCCATCGTTACAATCAATCTGGCGGTTTTGCCTGTCAAAAGTTTATCCCAAAAAGGAGAATTTTCTCGATATTTGAAAGCAAATCCCGGCAAAAAAACTCGGTCAATAAAGCCTTTTAAAAGTGCAGGAAATGTTGACCACCAATTCGGATAGACAAAAACCAAATGATTTGACCACAAAATATCCTGTTGAATTTGAACCAAATCGGGTTCTAATGGACTAATTTTTCGATAACCATAAGTTAAAATTGGATTGAATTTCAGGTCAATCAAATGAACCAATTTCACATTAGCATTCGATTTATATGCACCCATTTTGTAACTTTCTGCCAAAGCAAAACAAAAACTTTCTTTGTCTGGATGTGCGTTTATTATTAATATATTTTTCACTTTTATTTTGTTAAATTATACCCAATATCCTTCAATTCAAATGTGGCATACGTAAAATCTCCATCAGGATAAGTATAAATCGCTTCGGCATAACTCGACAATTTATAGCCATTTATGTTTTTATAGTCTCGTATAGGTGTGCTCCATTTGAGTTTTATGGTTTCTCCATTTTTGCCAAGGGCAGACCTATCTTCTGAAGTAAAATTGACCAATTCTCCTTTTTCATTAAAATATAACCATGCCGAAATTATGATTCCATTATTTGTGAATGATGCTTTTACATTATTACCCTTGACTTCCAACCACTCGATTCTCTTATCAATTAATGCTCCAGGAGCCATTACACACATATCATTAAAAAAAGTTACAGTTTCGGATGTATTCATTATAGCACCCGATTGGTACTCGACCTTAAACATTGACAATAATCGAATATCCATAAAAGCAATTCCGTTTTTGAAACAATGAAAACCCGCTACGGGCAAGCCTTTCATGGTAGCATCTAAATAAAATAGTCTGGTGGGCGTTTTGATGAAATTATATTGTTCAGAAATTAGCGGCATCCAAACGGGCTTGGCGTGGTCTCTGATTTTTCCAGAAAAAACTATTTTAAAATTATTAACAATTGGCTTACCAATGCAACCTGTGTAACGAATATAATTTCGTACTGGCGCAGGCAAATCTTTAATCATTGCCTCGGTAAGTTTGTTTTTTTGGATATTTTTTGTTTGCAACAAACCAATTTTTACTTCTTTTTTATAGTCGTTTTTAAAGTTTATTTGAAATAATCCAACAACTACAAAAACCAAAATTATGATGTTAGCAATTGTTCCAAATTTTGCATCTTGCCAAT
>JAYWEG010000303.1:0-6963 GCA_043779445.1 Bacteroidota bacterium | reverse complement strand
TTCTTGATCTGGACTAAAAGTTACTTCTTTAGTTGACTTATCATCAACTTGCCAACCATAACTGTCAATGTCCAAATATTGTTTTTTATTTGGCGAATAAATCAAAAATGGAAGATAAATTGCATCGAACTCTTTATCAAAAATTCCATAAACACTGCCTTTAATTCTTGTCAAACTATCGTCTGATTTAAAATTAAAATTCTTTAAATTGAAATCTTTATCAACTAAATCAACATAATGTTTGTTCCAATTTATTAAAGTAACATTTGTGTCTGCTTTTTCATTTAAAATATAATCCGACAAAGAAATAATTTTTTCGGGTTGTAATTCTTCTTCTAAAATTTCTTTCTTTTTATCAACGCACGATTGAAATTGAAAGGACAAAAAAATAAACGCAAAATAAATTATTTTTTTCATAATTTTTTTTAACAAATTTAGTAAAATCACTCCACAAAACAATCATCTTTAAATCCAATTAAATACAACTTGTCTTTGGCACGAGTAATTGCGGTGTATAACCAACGAATATAATCTCTATCAATACCGTCAGGCAAATAAGGTTGTTCTATAAAAACAGTGTTCCATTGTCCGCCTTGCGACTTGTGACATGTTATCGCATAAGAAAATTTGACTTGCAAAGCATTGAAAAACTCGTTTTCCTTAACTTTTTGAAACTTAGCATATTTAGTGTTCAGATGCTCATAATCTTTCATCACTTCTTGATACAAATTATTGGATTGTTCATAGGTTAACGATGGCGATTCGCTTTTGATAGTATCTAATAATAGTATGGTTTCAAACGGAATTTGGTTTGGATAATCGACCATTCGGATTTTGACTTTGGCAAATTTAAAACCATACAATTCTTGAAAACTAAAAATTTCTAACACTTCAATAATATCACCATTAGCAATAAATCCGGCTTCGTCTTTTTCTTTGAACCAAAAATAATTGTTTTTTACCACCATCAAATAATCCCCTGTCGAAAGATCACTTTCTTTGTCAAGGATTTTCATTCTGATTTGCTCATTATATTGATTGGCACGCTTGTTCGAACGTACAATAAAAGCAGTATCTTCAATTGAATAATTGCTATAAGCCGAGTTGATGGCATCTTGAATATCGTATCCATCGGTAAGCCGAATAATGTCTTTAAAACCTTTCAATTTGAATTCAAAACTGGTTATAAAAGTTTCTTTTAAAACTTCTCGAAGTTGCGTGGCATTAAATAAAATTCCAGATTTTTCCTCTTGTCGCATGACTTCGTCTAGCTCAATCCAATCCACTTTTTTGTCATAATTAAGTTCTAAAGTATCGGTATTTAATGCAGGCGAAATATCTAGATTTATTGGTGGCAATTGTGCTGTATCTCCCAAGAGAATCATTTTGCAATTTTCGCCACTGTATATGTAATTAATCAAATCGTCTAATACACTGCCCGTTTCATACATTTTATTATCGTTGACTTGATCAGAAATCATTGAGGCTTCATCGACAATAAAAATAGTGTTTTTGTGTTTATTTGGTTGACGAACAAAATTGACTCCACCTCCACCCGACTTTTTGGGATGGTATATTTTTTTGTGAATCGTGAATGCTGGTTTTTGGGAATAATTAGAAATAACTTTGGCGGCACGACCAGTTGGAGCAAGCAAGACATACTTTTTATTGATTTCAATTAAGTTATTTACAATCGTTGAAATCACGGTTGTTTTTCCAGTTCCAGCATATCCTTTAAGTACAAAAATAGTATCATTAGAATAATTCGTTATAAAAGATGCCACTTTCTGAAAAAAAATATCTTGCTTTAGAGTCGGTTGAAACGGAAAATTTCGGATTAATAAGCTGTAAAATTGAGCAGAAATCATTTTTATTTTATTTATGGCAAGATAATTAAAAAGTTTAGGAAATAAGGTTTATAAGGTTTAGAAGTTTAGTCTTTATATAACATTTTAAACTTTTTTAAACTTTTAAACTTCTTTTAAACCTTTTAAACTTTTTTCGTAAGTTTGCAACAATGATAAATGTCGATAACATAACACACAAAGTCTATAAAAAATTAGCGATTCAGGTTGCCACAAATGGCTTGAGTTTTTGTTGTTTCGATACTTTAAATAATACTGTAAAATCTATAAAAACAATCAACTTTAATAGATTTGATGCTACTATAAAAACCGAAGATTTGTTTGCAGAAGCTTTTAAAAATAATCAAGAATTAACCGCAAAATACGACGAAATTGTTGTAATTCATAATAATAATCTCTCGACATTTGTACCAAAAGCACTTTTTGACGAAGAATATTTGGGTAGTTACTTGCAGTACAACACTAAAGTTTTCGAAACAGATTTTTTTGCATTTGATACGATTGAAAAATACGAAATGAATAATGTTTTTATTCCATATGTGAATATTAATAATTTTTTTATAGATCAATTTGGTTCGTTTGATTACAAACATGCAAACAGCATTTTAGTTTCTAAATTACTAAATATATCAAAAAATAATGATGAAAAGAAAATGTTTGTTCACAAAAACGATACTCATCTTGAAATAGTTGTTGTTCAAAATCAGAGATTGTTATTTTTCAATTCTTTCGATTATAAAACTCCTGAAGATTTTATTTATTATATCCTTTTTACCGCTGAACAACTGAATTTAAATCCTGAAAGTTTTAAATTAGAATTGATTGGATTAATTCAAGAAAACGATGATTTTTATAAAATTACTTACAAATACATTCGAAACGTATCACTTTTTGATGTAAACGATTTGCGTTGGAATAATTATTTTTCCGAAGCTGAAAACCGTCAACATTTTATACTTTTTAACTCGTGAGAATTATATCTGGAAAATACAAAGGACGCCGAATTTCGCCACCAAAAAACTTGCCAGTTAGACCTACGACTGATATGAGTAAAGAAGCCTTGTTCAATGTTCTCAACAATCATTTTGAATTTAGTGGTCTAAAAGTTCTAGATTTATTTTCAGGCACAGGAAATATAAGTTATGAATTTGCCTCACGCGGAAGCGACAACATTACGAGTGTCGATGGCGATTTTGGATGTGTAAAATTCATTAAAGAAACCGCAACGGAATATGATTTTAATATTGCAGCCATCAAAAGCGATGTTTTTGCTTTTATAGATAAATGCAAATCGAGTTACGACATTATATTTGCCGATCCGCCCTATGCTTTAGACCAAAAAACATTCGACAAAATTGTGATAGCTATCTTTGAAAAAGAACTTTTGCAGGAAGACGGAATGATGGTTATTGAACATTCTAAATATACCAAGCTCGATCATTTAATTAATTTTTCGTTCAAAAAAATCTATGGTGGTTCCATTTTTTCTTTCTTCGAAATCGAAAATTTAGAAGACGAAGAAACCACTATTGAAGAGGATGAAGTTGTGAGTTAAATTTAAAATAATTAAAAAAGCAGACCTATAAGCCGGGTTCTGTATCTGTTGTAAAACAAATCCTTATCATTTATCTAGCCTTGCAATTACTCGCAAGATCTATCTTTCTACCCTTCGGCAACGAGCGAGAAGCTCTTAACTACCGATATACTTGAAATTTCACCGCATAGAGTTTACCTGGTTTCACTACAGCATTACCTGTACATACTTTCTGTTGCACTTGTCCTAGATCAACTAATTGAACTGACGGGCGTTACCCGCTATGCTTCTCTGTGGTGTCCGGACTTTCCTCTCATCTCGTTCCTAAAAACGAGACAAGCGATAAGGCGGTCTGCTGCTGCAAAAATAGTTTTTTTGAAGCTAATCCCGCTATCCGTTGCAATTTTTTTCTTGTTTTGTAATTTTGAGCCTGTCGAAATACAAAACAAGAAAAAGGATTTCCTCTATTATCGGGGCTAGGGCTTTGGTTTTCAAAGAAAACTTATTTTTTAAAAATATAAAACTATTTTCTAACAATTACAATATCGTTCGAAGTCCGAATAGCTCAACTATAAAGTCGGAAACTTCTCTGAATCTCGCACTAATTTTAGAGTTAGTCCCCAAACCACATAACCACAAAGTTTGAACGTTACTAAACTATTAATTACATCAATTTTAAAATCAATTTTATAATTGAATTAGAAATTGAATTTTGTTTTTTGCGTTTTCCTTTTATTGTATTTTTTACTTTTTTTTATTCCCAATTTGTTTTTTGAAATTTCAAATTCTAATTTTGTTATGGAATATAATACTATGAAACAATTTGAAAAGTTTAATAAATGATAGCAATTACAAGTAGCGCTATAAACTAACTAAAAAAACCGCAGGAAAGGATATATGTGTTAACTTGTGTCAAAAAATGATTTTCCTAATATGTAATTCTTAGAAAATAGTGAACAAAATAATATTTCATATCAGTTTAAAGCAACTTATAAAAGTAAAAACAATCCTATAAATTTTGCTTTTCGCTTTCAATTTCAAAATTATAAATATACATTTGCAATAATGGAACAATTTGTAGTATCGGCTCGAAAATATCGTCCACAAACGTTTAAAGATGTTGTTGGGCAACAAGCCATTACCAATACTTTGCTCAATGCTATCGAAACGAATCATTTGGCTTCTGCACTATTATTTACTGGACCTAGAGGCGTAGGAAAAACGACTTGCGCCAGAATTTTGGCTCGCAAAATAAACCAGCCAGGATATGATGACCCGAACGAAGACTTTGCTTTTAATGTATTCGAACTCGATGCTGCATCCAACAATTCTGTTGATGATATTCGGAGTTTGATAGACCAAGTCCGCATACCGCCACAAACAGGAATTTATAAAGTATATATAATCGATGAGGTGCACATGTTATCATCAGCAGCGTTTAATGCCTTTCTAAAAACTTTAGAAGAACCACCAAAACATGCCATTTTTATATTAGCAACAACCGAAAAGCATAAAATAATTCCTACTATATTATCGCGCTGTCAGATTTTCGATTTCAAACGAATTACTGTAAAAGATGCTAAAGAACATCTTGCAGAAGTTGCAGCTAGTCAAGGTGTAATTTGCGAAGATGATGCTTTGCATATTATTGCTCAAAAAGCCGATGGTGCCATGCGTGATGCACTTTCAATTTTTGATAGAGTAGTTTCCTTTTGCGGAAATAACCTAACTCGACAAGCAGTTACAGAAAATTTGAACGTTCTGGATTATGAAACTTATATTAATATTACTGATTTAATTTTAGAAAACAAAATACCAGAAATTCTAATTTCATATAACGAAATTCTTTCAAAAGGTTTTGATGGACATCATTTTATTGCTGGATTAGCAACTCATTTCAGAGATTTGTTAGTTGCTAAAACTCCTTCGACACTAACTTTGCTAGAAGTTGGTGAACAAGCACAAAAATTATATGGAATTCAATCGCAAAAAACCAATCAAGATTTTTTATTGAAAGGTATCGAAATTGCAAACGATTGTGATTTAAAATTTAAAGCGTCACAAAATCAACGTCTTTTAGTCGAACTGTGTTTAATGCAACTTGCCTCTATCACTTTTGATGGAGAAAAAAAAAAGTTGAGCAATTTATAATTTCACCAACATATTTTAAGATTCAAGATTATTCTATACAAGAGATTGTTAAAATTGATAATCATTCGAAAATTAATATCAATTTAGAAACTGAGATTGTTGAAATCTTAACTCCCGAAACTTTTGTTGTTTTACCAAACAAAGTTAATCAATCTGGTACTTCAACTAACATTTTACAACTTACAACTCAAAACCAACAACAAAAAGTTTCTGCATTTTCCTTATCTGGACTTAGAGCCAAAAAAGAGTTACAAGAAGCCAACAAATCAATTCAAAAAGAAACTGTTCATTTAAAATCAGAACCTTTTACAGAAACTGAAATGCTTGTTTTTTGGAATAAATATGCTCAGCGACTCGGTGATAAAGGTCATAAAATTATGGAGTCTTTATTAATGATTAATACTCCCAAATTAGATGAACTAAAAATTATTCATGAATTACCTAACCAAGGTTCAAAAATTGATTTCGAAACCGAAAAAAATGATTTATTAAATTTTTTAAGAAGTCATTTGCACAATCATAACATTTCAATTCAAATTGATGTAAACGAACAAATTGACCAAAAATTTGCTTTCACCGACATTGATAAATATGATAGATTACTTAAAATTAATTCAAATTTAGAATTATTAAAAAAAACGTTCGATTTAGATTTCTAAACATTCTTTATTGATTTGTAAATATTTTCTATTATATAATCCTATTTATTAAATTCCATACCAGCATTACTTTCGTTTTTAAACTATTAAAATTAAATAGATTTTTTTGTCTACAAATATTTACCATTTAAGTATTTGGTATAAAAAAACCCTCTAATTTAGCATTAGAGGGTTTAATAAGAAAGGCGACGATCTACTCTCCCACAAGCTTGCAGTACCATTGACGCAGGCGGGCTTAACTTCTCTGTTCGGGATGGGAAGAGGTGAGCCCCGCCGCAATAACCACCTTAAGGTTATTTAATTGCTTTGGGCAATTATCTATAACTAAGTATTTATAGTTATAGTAATATCTTAACATACTGAGATAAAGAAAATTTATATTATTAGAAAGTTTCTTCCCCCCTTTTATCTCCCCCTCTTTTGGAGGGGGTTGGGGGGAGGATTTTATACATAAGCTTACGGGTTATTAGTACTACTCGGCTATGACATTACTGTCTTTACACCTATAGCCTATCAACGTAGTCATCTCCTACGACCCTTAAAAGAAATCTCATCTTGTGGTGGGTTTCGCGCTTATATGCTTTCAGCGCTTATCCCTTCCAAACGTAGCTACTCTGCGGTGCTCCTGGCGGAACAACAGATACACTAGAGGTTTGTCCAATTCGGTCCTCTCGTACTAGAATCAGATCCACTCAAATTTCTTGCGCCCACAGTAGATAGAGACCGAACTGTCTCACGACGTTCTGAACCCAGC
>JAYWEG010000302.1:0-2840 GCA_043779445.1 Bacteroidota bacterium | reverse complement strand
CCAGATTTTGAAAAATACGGAATCGGAACAGAAGAATTTTACGAAGAAATTTTAGAAGAACTTAATAGTAATTATAAAAAATATTGGGAAGTTGAACAACTTTCTTCAAATGATAGTTTTGAAATAATGGTAAATTTCAGAAATCAACTTGAGGAAACCAATAATTTAAAAGAAATATTGACCAAAGCATTACAAAATAAAAAACCTTTTTTAAATTTTAAGCTTGGAATCGATAATTCAGGAGAATACCGACAAAAGTGGTTTGAATTTAAAATGGAACAACTTAAAAAATGGGTTAAAGAAAAGTATAATGAATTGGAAAAAGAATAATAAAGCAACGGCTAACAGCGGTTTGGCGCAATTGGGGTTTTAGGCACACGAGCGTAGCGAACTGACGAAGTAAACTCATAAGTTAGTTTTGTACTTGAAAGTTGGTTTTTTATTCGATACATTTTTAAAATAAAATCTCAAAAAACTCCGAAATCAATTCGTAGTTTTTTCATTATAATTGAATTTGAATTTGTATTCTTTCAATAGTTTTTCTGAAAAAAATAAGGAAGAATAGGCATCGTTTTGTTGTGGATTGTTTTTTTCGAAATCAGCTAATTTGTTGAGATACAATTGCAATTGTGGCTTAGTCAATAAATTTCTGTAGTCGTCTTCTTGCCGAATCAAAATTTTCACAAACAAAGCGGTATCTTTTTCATCATAGGAAACAATCATTTTGTTATAGACAGGCAAAATTTCTTGAAATTGTTTGATAAATAAATCTTTAAATACAGGGTTTTGCTCATCAGTATAATTCACAATTGCAAAAGTGACTTTTCCTTTTGTTTGCCAAAATTCAGTTTCGGCTAGTATGCCTTTTTTTACAATTTCTTGAACTACAGCTACTTTCAACTTAATTGTTTTTTCGATTTGAGCAAAAGTCAAAAACGGAAAAATCAAAAATAGAATTATTTTTTTCATTTTAAAAAATTTTAATAAAACAAAAAAAGTCCCGAATTGCTTCGAGACTTTTGCATTTTGGGTGGATGACCGGGTTCGAACCGGCGACTTCCGGCACCACAAACCAGCGCTCTAACCAGCTGAGCTACAACCACCATTTAATTGCGAGTGCAAATATATTAATAAAAGTTTCTTTTGCAAAGAAAATTTAGATAAAATTTATATCAAATCTCCTAAACTATTGACTGCCAAACTTCTTTCGACAGTGAAACCCTCGGCAAAATCAGTGCCAATGAGTCTCCCAAAATCCTGAAGACGGTAATTTAAACTTTCCAAGAAGTTTTTTGATGCAATAACTGTCTCTGGTTCAGTAGAATTAGGATTATAAAATTGTGATCCATAAGCCAAAATTGCTTCTACACGTTTTTCATTAAAACCAGAAACATCAACAACAAAATCGGGTTTTATGTTTTTCCATTGAATGTAATGATATACTAATTTTGGTCGCCAATGATCTTGCTTTTTACCTTCTAAAAAAGTTTCTATTTTGATTAATCCCGATAAAAAACAGGCGTTAGAAACTAAATCGCTTCCTTTTGAATGATCAATGTGCCGATCATCGACAGCATTGCAAATCACAATTTCGGGTTGGTATTTCCGAATCATTTCTATTACTTTCAATTGATGCTGTTCGTCGTTTATGAAAAATCCATCACGCATATCAAGATTTTCTCGAACTGAAACACCAAGAATTATTGCGGCAGTAGCAGCCTCTTGATTCCGAATTTCTTTTGAACCACGAGTTCCTAATTCGCCACGAGTCAAATCAACAATTCCTACTTTTTTACCTAAAGAAATTTCTTTTGCAATTGTGCCTGCACATCCTAATTCCACATCGTCTGGATGCGCACCAAAGGCTAAAATATCTAGTTTCATAGTTTTTTTTAATTATGCTTTTTTATAAAATAATCTTCATAGTCATGGATTTGTTTACAGTTTCTAGAAACTCTTTTTCAGGAAAACTATCTTTCGTTACGCCACAACCAACATATATATGAGCAAAATTTTCAATAATTTGCATGCATCGTAAATTTACGAATAAATCTGATTTGTTATTCATGTTTAATTCTCCTAAGAAACCAGTGTAAAATTCACGATTATAATTTTCATTTTTGATTATAAATTTTTTGGCAACTTCTTTAGGTAAGCCGCAAACAGCAGGAGTTGGATGCAATATTTCAATTATTTTTTGTATGTTGAATTCTGAGTTTAAACTTCCTGAAATTTCGGATTTTATGTGTACTAAATTTCCCGCTCTAACCGTGAATGGTTCAGATGATTTTATATTAGAAGTAGACTTTCGAAGATTATTTAAAATAAAATCGGTAACAAATTTTTGTTCTTGAATTTCTTTTTCTTGCCAAACTACATCTGTAGATTTTTCGAATTTTTGAGTTCCTGCCAATGCTACTGTTTTAAAAATGGCATCTTCAACTTGCAATAATTGTTCTGGAGTGGCTCCAAACCAAAGTCCAATTTTTGGATGATAAAAGCAATATCGAAGTGCTGACTGATATTGACTCAATAATTTTGAAAAAATAGAAATTATATCAAATTTTTCTAAAATAACTAATTCATTTCTTGATAAAACAACTTTTTTAAATTCGTTATTTTTTATGGCAATAATGCCTTTTGAAACTAAAATTTCAAATTTTTTTTTTTCTTTTAAATCAAAAATTAAATCACTTTTCGAATTGGAAACCGTATCAATTAATTCATTTTTGAAAACAAGATTTTCCGATTGATTTTCGGGTATTATAACATTTAATTTGCCATCAAAAGAACAAAAAGCAAAACCTTTTTCAGAAAAATCTTGGATTAAATTCAAATCG
>JAYWEG010000301.1:0-18081 GCA_043779445.1 Bacteroidota bacterium | reverse complement strand
AAATACTTGCACCCAAAAGAGGTTTTGATAACTGATTTCTTGATGGAAACGGTGAAGTTTAACCAAGAGAATGCTGTTGGTTTGGGTAGTGGGAAGAAGATTAGTGTGGAGTTGGATGGGGTTTTTAGACGTGCCTTAGTTTAATATTTTATATTATTTAATATATTTATCATATTTTTGTTTAAAATTTTAAAATAATGGCTGCAGCAGACCAAATAAAATCCTTGATCAAGTCTTTTGGAGATGATGACGAAAGTCGTTTCTTTTCAATTGCTTTGCAAATTGCTGCAACCGAAGCAAAGCAAGGACATACAACATTTGCTCAGGAATTAAAAAAACTGATTGATGTTGCAAAAAAGGATAGGTCAGTAAATTCTATACATAACAAAGCTTTACCTTTAAATTTGCCAAAAAGAGAATTACAAGAATTAATTGAGGTTTTTCAACCTAAAATTAATTTAAGTGATATGGTTTTGGATGAAAATATTAAAAACACACTTTATAAAGTTATTAGAGAACAAGAAAAGTGGCAAATTTTAAAAGCTCATAATTTAGAACCAAAACGTAAACTCTTATTAACAGGAGCTCCAGGAACAGGCAAAACCATGACAGCTCAAGCAATTGCAGGTGAATTAGGAATAACAGTTTTCATTATTAGATTAGATGGATTAATGTCTAAATATTTGGGAGAATCAATAGCAAAACTAAGATTGATTTTCGATGCAATGAATGACCAAAGAGCTGTTTATCTTTTTGATGAATTCGATTCTATTGGTTCACATAGAAATCAAAATCAAGATATTGGAGAAATAAAGCGAGTATTAAATTCTTTCTTAATAAATATTGAGAAAGACCAAAGTAATAGTATAATAATTGCGGCAACAAATCTGCCAGAATCTCTTGATAAGGCATTATTTAGAAGATTTGATGAAATTATAGAATATCCATTACCTGATGAGAATCACATAGTTGAAATAATAAAGAAACATACAAAAGCATTTTCTTTTTCAACAAAAGTAGATTATAAAGTTTTATCCAAACTTGCTTTAGGTTTAAACTATTCTGAAATTGTTAGGATATGTAATGATACTATTAAAGAAATGATTTTGAATGATTTGAAGAAATTAGAATTAGCAACATTAAAGAATTTACTAAAATCGAGAAATGTTGTAAATGAAAAATAAGGCGCACATTAAATTTGAAGGTCATTTCAAAGAAAACATATACAAAACACCTAAAAGACTTATTTCTGATAAACCAATACCTAGAGAAAGGTCACATGGTAATTACCTTCTTAACAAAATTGAGGAAATAAAGAAAGTATTTGAAATTCAGGTGATTGAGAATTCTGATTTACTGATTGATGATTCAGTATATATTGAGTTTGTTTCAGAATGGGGTACTAAATTTGAATTTGACAAGTTTGATAAAGATGGTGTTAGGAAAAACAAAATTCTTTTCCAACTTTTAAAAATTGAGGAAGAAGAAAGAATTAACGAAGAGAAAAAAGAATTTAGATATTCTTTGTTAGTTGTAGTTAATGAAAATGGAGTTTCTGAGTTCATAAAAAAAATTAAACAATTTCTAGATCCATCTAAAGATTCCGAAAAAGGGAATTTTAAAAATCAAGCATTATTAAACAATATTAAAAGCATTGAGATTGCTACTTTAAAATCGTTTTGGGTAGATGGATTACATTTTCCATTTCCAGACGAAAATGAAAATGTTTGGTGGGAAGTTTGGTTTCGAAAGTCAGATAATTGCATTGATAAATTAAATAGTGTTTATAATAATTTAGAGATTTTAGGTTGTCAAATAGGACAATCACAAATAGAATTAGCAGAATATATTGTTAAATTAGTTAAAGCAACTTCAAAACAACTTTCAGATTCTTTATTGTTGCTAGATAACTTGGCTGAATTAAGAAAACCTCAAGAAATTGCAAATTTTATTGAATCTTACGAAGACAAAAGAGAATGTTTAAACGATTTGAAAGACAGGACAGAAAATAGTTTCAATGAAAATAGTGTGTTAATCTGCTTATTAGATACTGGTATAAATAATAAACATCCATTATTAGAAAACTTTGTTTTTGATGAAAATTTACATTCCCACAATGAATCTTGGGGTGTTCAAGATAATTATCCGAATGGTGGACATGGAACTGGTGTTGCTGGTTTAGCATTATATGGAGATTTAACTGATGCATTAAGTTCTTCTGAAAATATTCATATTTATCACGGTTTAGAGTCATTTAAAATATTTAATAATATTCAAGAAGACGAAAAATTTGATGGTCCCAAATTTGAAAATGCAGTTAGTATACCATTAATAAATAAACCAAATAATTTAAGGATTTATTGTTTAACTATTTTAAGAAATAATGTTTTTAACGGTAGACCATCTGCAAGTTCAGCTACTATTGATAAAATTTGTTTTGGAAAGGAATTAGGACAGCAATTATTTATTGTAAGTGGAGGAAATGTCGTAATAAACAAACACGATGATTACCCAGTTTTAAATGAATTACAAAGTATAAGTGATCCTGGACAAGCATACAACGCATTAACTGTTGGTACTTATACAAGAAAAGATAAAATAGATATTTCAACAGGTTATAAACCATTGGTAGAAAATGGAGCAATGTCTCCAAGTAATTCAACTTCAATTTTATTTGATAATAGCTGGCCAAATAAGCCAGATTTAGTCTTTGAAGGAGGAAATAGATCTACAGATGGAGTTTATACATCTGATCATTCAGAATTGAGGCTATTAACTACAGATTCCGATTTTGCAAATGATATGTTTATTTCTTTTGGAGATACTAGCGGAGCAGCAGCTTTAGCATCAAAAATGGCAGCGGAATTAAGAACTAATTACCCAAATTATTGGGTTGAAACTATAAGAGGTTTAATGGTTCATTCTGCTGATTGGACTAACGTAATGAAGAAAAATGCTCAAGTTAAAAGAAATTTATTACGAACAGTCGGTTATGGTGTTCCGAGTATTCAAAAAGCAATGTATAGTGTTGAGAATTCATTGACTCTTATAGCTGAAAGAGAAATACAACCTTATAAATACGAAAAGTCCAGAGGGCAATATAAAGAATATCATTTGTTTAATCTTCCTTGGCCAATTGATGCTTTGCAAAGTTTGGAAGAAAAATCAGTAAAAATAATTGTAACATTATCTTATTATATTGAACCAAATCCAGGAAGTAGAAGACTTGCAACACATTATTCATATCATTCACATCAATTAGATTTTGATTTGATTAAAAGAAATGAGACTATTCCTGAATTTCAAATAAGAATTTCAAAGCCTGAAGACGAAACAAAAGAGAATAAACCTAAAAGGAACGGTGCTGAATGGGAAATAGGATTCAATACCAGCTCAAAAGGTTCAATCCGAAAAGATTTTATTACAATGCCTGGTCGTGTTATGTCCGAAAGAAATACTTTGGCAGTTTTCCCGAAAAATGGTTGGTACAAGAATTTGAAAAGACAAAATAAATTTAATGAAAAAGTTCGTTATAGTTTAATTGTTAGTTTGGAGACTGAAGAGTTAAATGTAGATTTATACACACCGGTTCTCAATCAGTTACCTATTCCTTTATAGACTAAATGACCATCTAAGACCTAAAATCCCAAAACCTAATCCTCTTCGAAGTCATTTCGGGCAGTAAATCGTTTGGATTAAACACGCCCACTTCGGATACTGATATTAAAGGCGTGTATTATTTGCCTAAAGAACAGTTTTATGGGTTGCAGTATATTCCGCAAATTAGTAATGAAACTAATGATGAGGTGTATTATGAAATTGGTCGTTTTGTAGAATTGTTGTTGAAGAACAATCCCAATATTTTAGAAATTTTGGCATCGCCAGACGATTGTGTTTTGTACAAACATCCATTACTAGAGCGTTTGAACTTGTCCGATTTCTTGTCTAAATTGTGTAAAGATAGTTTTGCAGGTTACGCTATGACGCAAATCAAAAAGGCGCGAGGTTTGAAGAAAAAAATAGTCAATCCAATGGAGCAAGAAAAGAAAAGTCTGTTGGATTTTTGTTATGTCTTGCAAGGTTATGATTCGGTTTCGCTTTCCTCGTGGTTGGATGCTCAAGGTTTGGTTCAAGAACGTTGTGGTTTAATCAACATGCCCAACTCTAAAGGAATGTATGCTTTGTTTTATGACGAATCGGCAACTTTAGGGTATCGTGGAATTGTAAAAAACGAATTTTCGAATGAGGTTTCGTTATCGTCCATTCCGAAAGCCGAGAAGGAAATTGGGTATTTGTCGTGCAATCAAGACGGTTATTCTAAATACTGCAAAGAATACAAAGAATATTGGGAATGGATGGAAAAGCGCAACGAAGAACGCTACAATACCAACGAAGAACACGGCAATAATTACGATAGTAAAAACATGATGCACACCATAAGATTGTTGCAAACAGCAGAGCAAATTTTGTCCAAAGGCACTTTGAATATAAGAGTTTCTAATAGGGAAGAATTACTAGCTATTAAAGCTGGCGTTATGGAATATGACGCTTTACTTGAAATGGCTGACGATTTGATTGCATCAATAGAGAAACACTATGAAACGAGTAATTTACCAGGAAGTCCAGATGTTGAAAAGGTAATTGGGATTTTGGTTGGGATTCGGGAACAATTGTATGGTTAACCGACCATCTTTTTACTCCTAAGATGTGTTTGCAAATCCCACGTTTACCCTGATAAGTTGTAAACCAATCGCAAGTACAATGTTGGTTTTCGCCGTCTAAAATCACTTTGTGTGTTACACCATCCTAACTATCGGCAAATTAATCTCGTGCTCTTGAGGATATGGCGCTCTTTCGGTGGTGCTGATGTCGCCACGAAGTTGCTCGGTTGCTTTGAATTGTAATGTATTAGAATTGTTTTACGTTTAATCAAGTGAGTAATGAATTGATGAAAAACTAATTTGTCTTCTTTAACGAAATTGAATTACATCCTAAAGTAAATTTACTTTTTAAAATTTGCATATCCTCACTCACTTTTTTATCCAATACTTTTGCATAATGTTGCGTAGTTTGAATGTTTTTATGACCAAGCATTTTACTTACTGTTTCAATAGGAACACCGTTGGTCAATGTTACTGATGTAGCGAAAGTGTGTCGAGCCATGTGGAAAGTGATTTCTTTTGGAATGTCAAATAAATCTCCAATTTCTTTAAGATAGCTATTCTTTTTTTGGTTGGTCAAAATTGGCAAAATAGCATCTTCATTTAAACATCGTGGATGATTGGCATATTTTTGAATGATTTCTTGTGCAATGGGTAGCGCTGGTATTTTTGATTTGGTATCTGTTTTTTGGCGGTTCTTGGAAATCCATTTTTCGCCATCGATGCCTATTGCAATATGGTCTTTTTTTAATCCTTTTACATCAACATAAGTTAAACCAATATAACAGTAAAATATAAAAATGTCTTTTACTAATGTTAATCGTTCTGATGAAAACCGTTTATTGTAAATTCTGTTTAGCTCTTCTTCAGTAAGAAAATCTCTTTCTACTTCTTTCATTTTTCCTTCATATCTGTTACAAGGGTTTTTATCTAACCAATCGTTTTCTAAACAAATCTTGATTAATTTTCTGAAATTTCTAACATATTTAACCGCAGTATTATTGTTGCACTTTTTAACGCTTCGCAAATAGAATTCAAATTCGGTCACGAAAGCCTAGTCAATCTTATTTATGCCTATATCCGAAACGTTGTATTTCCATAAGATAAACTCTTGCAAATGTTTCAAAGATATTTTGAAACGTTCTAATGTTCCATAAGCATAACCGTTTCCGATGAGGTCCTCAATTTTATCATTATGGTTTTGATAAATTGGAATTATCATTCGATCTCGTTGATTGGTTCCTAATATTCTTGACTTGAAATTCTCCAAGGATAGTTCTTCGTTTTTATGAATCAATTCCATTTGAACATCAAAAACTTTAGATTTCATCAAATCAAGATAGTTATTTAATGTTCTAGCTTCTTCCGAGCTGCCCTTCATTTTAGATAGTTCTGGCGACCATTTGGATTTTTCAATGAATTTTTTAGAACTAAATTCGAAACGCTGACCGTCAACGGTTAATCGAATATAAATTGGTAATTGTCCAGCTGCATTAGCTTTTGTAGTTTTCGCATAAATGTGTAAAGTGATTTTTGCTTTCATAGTGGTAACCTTTTAATTAGTATTCAATTTAATTTTCTAATTGATAACAAACAAGATGTACCTATTTTGAACAAGCATTGAACTGATTGTTAGTACGATTGTTTGCAAGGATTGAGAAGATTTAGCGAGACCCTAAATTGTAAATTTTTTAGGGTCTCGATTTTGTCCCTTTCCAAATAAGATTGAATGAATAATTTGGTATATGCGCAAAAGAAAAAACCCTATAAATCATACGATTTATAGGGTTTTGAAACCATTTGTTTGTAAACTTGTGGGCGATGAGGGGTTCGAACCCCCGACCCTCTCGGTGTAAACGAGATGCTCTGAACCAGCTGAGCTAATCGCCCTAAATCGCTTTAAGTTATTTCTTCCTTATTGCGACTGCAAATATAGACTACTTTTTTGTATTTGCAAGTGTTTTTTAAAAATAATTATAAAATTTCGGCTACAACAAAAGTGCTTCCGCCAATATATATCATATCATTTGGGTTTGAACTTGCTATCGCATTTGCGTAAGCGTCTGCTACTGAAAGATGTAATTTGCCAAAAAGTCTAAATTCTAAACATTTTTGTTGTAAAATTTTTGTGTCTAAACCACGAGGAATATTTGGTTTGCAAAAATAATATGTTGCTTTTTTAGGAAATAAACCTAAAATCGAATCTAAATCTTTGTCATTTACTACTCCAAAAACAAAATGTAGTTGCTTAAATTTTTGCTTTTGAATTTGTTTCAAAACAATTTTTAACCCATGTTTGTTGTGTGCAGTATCACAAATTACTAATGGATTTTCTTGAAGTTGTTGCCAACGACCTTGTAATCCAGTATTTTTTACAACGTTCAATAATCCTTTTTTAATTTTTTCGTCAGAAATTTTAAATTCATTTTGAGATTGTAAAACTCTAATAGTTTGCAAAACGGTTTTAATATTCGAAATTTGATAATCGCCCAATAATTCGCACGGATAAACTTCATTAATTAAATCAGAAGCAAAATAAATTTCGGATTTACAGTCTTTTGCTTTGGTTATAAAAACAGGTTTTGTTTCATCAACATATTCACCAATTACAACAGGAATATTTGGTTTTATTATACCTGCTTTTTCTTTTGCAATTAGCGATAAAGTGTCTCCAAGAAACTGCGTGTGATCTAAACCAATGTTCGTAATCACAGAAATCAATGGCGTAATTATGTTTGTAGAATCTAATCTTCCGCCCATTCCGACTTCAATAATTGCGACGTCAACATTCGATTTGTTGAAATAATCAAATGCCAAACCAACCGTCATTTCAAAAAAACTCAGTTCATTTTCTTCGAAAAATTTTTTATGCTTTGATATAAAATCAGCCACAAAATCTTCAGAAATTTCTTCGCCATTAATTTTTATTCGCTCTCTGTAATCTTTTAAGTGTGGAGAAGTATACAAACCAACTTCATATCCAGATTCTTGCAAAATCGAAGCTAACATATGCGAGGTTGAGCCTTTTCCGTTGGTGCCAGCCACATGAATACATTTCAGATTTCGTTCTGGATTGCCAAGATAATTGGCTAACAGAATAGTATTAGTTAAATCTTCTTTATAAGCAGATTTTCCAATATTTTGATACATTGGCAATTGGTTAAACATCCAATCTACTGTTTCTAGATAATCCATTTTCGACAAAAATTTAAGATATATAAAATATATTTCACTTTTTTTAGTTTACTATTGTATAGAAAGTATTTTTTTTACAAATTTGAAATATTTCTATTGATTAACACTAAAAAATCTAAATAAATATATGTTTAATTTCATACAACTACAATCCGATACCATCGCAAATGCAGCTGCAAATGGATTGCAAATCGAAAAAATAGCACCAAACACCGAAATTTCTGTTCTTGGATTCATTCTAAAAGGTGGATTTTTCTTGATTCCGATCGCGATTTTATTGTTTTATACTTTTTATATCATCATTGAAAGGTATTTATATATTCATAAATCGGCAAAAATTGATTCTAATTTGATGCGAGATATTCGTGATAATCTAAATTCTGGAAATTTAGAGCAAGCACGATCAAATGCCGAACGAGCGAATTCGTCTTCGGGAAATATTCTTCGAGAAGGAATTTTAACCATCGGGAGACCAATTTCTGAAATTGAATCGAATATGGAACGAGCGGCAAACATCGAAATTGGGCAAATGGAACACAAACTGGGTGTACTGGGTTTAATTGCTGGAATTGCTCCAACTCTTGGTTTTATTGGAACAATTTCTGGTGTAATAAAAATATTTTATAGCATTTCTGTTACAGAAAATATTAGTATTGGTAATATTTCTGGCGGTTTATACGAAAAAATGATTAGTTCAGGTTCTGGATTAATAGTAGGAATTATCGCCTACAGCGCTTACCATTTATTCAACGGAAAAATTGATACCTTTTCGCTCACAATTCAAAAACAAGTTTTGGAATTTGTAAACATAATTCAACGACCAAATGATAAAACGAAATAAAAGATTTCACGCCGAAGTTGCCACAAGTTCCTTGAGCGACATCATGTTTTTCTTGCTTTTGTTCTTTTTGATAATCTCAACATTAGCCAATCCAAACGTCATAAAAATGACTTTGCCAAAGTCTAAAACTAATGACAAGACAAACAAACAATACATTAGTTTGTCTGTAACCGAAGATAAAAAATTCTATCTCGACAAGCAACCCGTTTCGTTCGAAGAGTTAGAGACGCAACTCATGACAAAAATTGGAAGTGCAAAAGACCAAACCGTAATTGTAAGAATTCCGTTTAATCTACAAGTTCAAGATTTAGTAGACATTTTGCAAATTGGTGTCAAAAATAATCTCAAGTTTGTAATTGCAACGAGTCCAAAATAATATTTTTTCGGAGTCATTTCCAGCACTACATTTCAAGAAAACAGCCTAAAAAATATTTTTCTAATTTCAAAAAACGAACTTCCTTTGGTCGTTGTTTTTCTCTAAGAAAAATTTATTTTTCAGTCTGTTTTGCTTTCCATTTCGATCTGGGCTAACAAAATGTCATTCGATCACGATCTAAAATCAAATATTTAGTTATATTTAAACTTTCAAAAATACCTTTATGCAATTTGCCGAAAACAGAAATTTTTCTCGTTGGATTATCATTGGTTCCTCATTTGTAATAGTACTTTTGATTTTATGGAACACCTATACTTTTTTTCAGATTTTTAAAAACGAAGAAAGAAAAAAAATGCAACTTTGGGCAAACGCTCAAAAAACATTGATCAATGCCGATTTAAATACTGATACAAGTTTGCCGCTAGAAATAATTCAAAATGCTACGATTCCGATTATGGTTGTAAAAAATGATTCCATCATAAATTCCATTAACATTGACGAAAATATAATAAAAAACAAAACGAAATCCTATAATTATTTGCAAAAACTAAAAAATCAAAATGAACCCATTGTATATGAATACTATTTCAAAAAATATCATTATTTGTATTATGGTGATTCTGAGTTATTGACTAAATTAAAATATTATCCGATTGCGCTTGTTTTAATAATATTTTTGTTCGGGACGGTCGTTTACAATTTCTACAAAAGCACAAAATTAGCAACCCAAAATAAACTTTGGGCGGGAATGGCAAAAGAAACTGCGCATCAAATCGGTACGCCATTATCCTCACTTATTGGTTGGCTCGAAATCATGAAAGCGGACAATGTCGACGAAACCATGATATTTGAAATAGAAAAAGATATCTCTCGACTACAAACCATTACCGATAGATTTTCAAAAATTGGTTCAGAACCTGTTTTAGAAAATTGTGATATTGTGCAAGAAACCAAACAATCTTTCGAATATTTGCAATCTCGATTTTCTAAACAAGTAGCTTTTTCGTTTCAATCTCCACAAAAGCAAATCATGGTTTCAATTAATCCTGCCTTGCACAGCTGGACGATAGAAAACCTAGTAAAAAACGCTATTGATGCCATGAAAGGCAAAGGAAAGTTAGATATTGTAATAGAAAACGAAGGAAAATGGGTCAAAATAAATGTTTCGGATTCTGGAAAAGGAATTGCGAAAAATCAATTTAATAAAATTTTCGAAACCGGATTTACAACAAAAAAACGAGGTTGGGGATTGGGACTTTCACTCACGAAACGAATTGTTGAGGAATATCACAAAGGAAAAATAAAAGTACTTGATTCAGAAATCAATAAAGGAACTACAATACAAGCAAAATTTAAAAAACTATAATTTCATCGATTTCGCGAGAAAATAGTAGTAACAAACATTGCTTTCCGACCAATTTTGCTTTTTGTTAAATACAAATCAACGAATTTTTTTTGTTCTTGAACTTGGTTTAAACTTTCAAAAAGAGATTTTCTAAAATCAGTTAATGTTTTAGCATTTTCCACGCTAACTGTCCCAATAGAGTACAAAAGATTTTCGCAATTTTTTAGTTTCAATAAAGGTAAATTTATATTTTCTAAAATAATTTCATCTGATACAATAGGAGTAAATTGTTGATTCCGAAATACAATATAATCATTGAATTCTTTGATTGCAACATTAAAAATTTCTACAATTTTATTCAAATTTTCTGCAAAATTATTTTGTCGTTTCACCAGTAACTCCTGTTTTTTATTAACAATTCTCTCAGCAATTAAATTATTTATTACTCCGTTTTTCTCTATTCTCTCTAGTGAAGAAACAATTTGCTCGTTTGAAGTTAAATTCAAATACTTTGCGATTTCGATTTCAAACTCAAAAATTAAATTTGCATTACTTGTAGCAATTTTATTAGTTGCAAATTCTTGATTTGTTTTTATGATTTTCGAAAATTGCCATAAATAATCAAATGGCATATGCGAAAGAATTAGGGTCGATGGTTTTGTTTTGAAATAAAAATCGTTTTGTTTTCGAATGTATTTCCCATTATTTAAATATCCTGATCCCCATGTTGGATCAAAAAGACACCATTTATTATCAATTTTCGCCGCGCACCACGCATGCGACACAGGCGAAATCACTCCAAATTGTTTAACATAGCCTTGAATTATTACACTTTCGAAACCAAGTTTATTTGCAATATCATTGAAAACTTCAGCATAGTCAATACAAACTCCTTTTTTGTTTTGTAAAGCATTTTTTATTTTTTCTTCGGGTGGAATTGCACCGTTTTGAATATTCATTCCCGCCACGTCATAACTAATGTTTGAAGTAGTCCAAAAGAAAACAGCTCTGATTTTATCGTTTTCTGATTTGAAGTTTAAATTTATGTAATTTGCAATAGACGAAGTAGTTTGGCAAGAATCTTTTGGGATTTTTGAAATTTTCGAATCAATTTTGAAATATGGATTTTGACTTTGGGAATAAGCCAAAGAAGTAATGAAAAAAGTAAAAAGAAGAAATTTTTTTTTCATTTTTTAAATCAATATTTGTTATAATTCTTTTTGAATTTGTAAAACTAACGCTTCAAATTCTTCTTTTGTTAGTGAAACTTTGTTCTGAAAACGCATTTCGTCCATTTCATTTAACGGAATCAAATGAACATGTGCATGTGGGACTTCGAGTCCAACAACCGCCAGTCCAATTCTTTTGCATGGAATAGCTTTTTCCAATGCAATTGCAATTTTTTTAGAAAACGACATTAATCCTAAATATAAATCCTCTTCAAGATCAAATATTTTATTAATTTCTTGTTTCGGAATGCACAATGTATGACCTTTTGCATTTGGATTTACATCCAAAAAGGCCAAAAATTGATCTGTTTCCGCAATTTTGTAACAAGGAATTTCACCGTTGATTATTTTTGAGAAAATCGTCATTTTGAAAAAGTTATAGTTAAAAAAAAGTTGTTAACTCATTGTTGGGGTTAAGAAAAATTAGTCTCTCCAAATTTCTAAAATTTCAAATTTAATTACTCCACTTGGAACCGTTATCTCGGCAATTTCCCCAACTTTTTTCCCTAATAAACCTTTGCCAATTGGAGAAGTTACAGATATTTTTCCTGTTTTTAAATCGGCTTCGCTTTCGGCAACTAACAAATATTTCATTTCCATTCCATTGGCTTGATTTTTTATTTTTACGTTCGATAACGCTAAAACTTTAGAAAAATCAAGATTCGATTCATCAATTAAACGAGCATTCGAATGCACTTCTTCAAGTTTTGCAATACGCATTTCCAGCATACCTTGTGCCTCTTTAGCTGCGTCATATTCTGCATTTTCAGATAAATCTCCTTTGTCGCGTGCTTCTGCAATATCTGCTGATGCTTTTGGGCGCATCACTCCTTTTAAATGATCTAATTCGTCTCTGAGTTTTTTCAAACCTTCTGCTGTGTAATAAGATACTGCGCTCATAATGTGTGTTTTATATAAAATAGAAAAAATCCCATAACTACGGGATTTCTATACTAAAATAGATTTTTGACTTTTTTTTGAATAATTATATGTTAATCATATATAATTCAAAATTAAATAAATTAAATTTGTTGTCCTACTACTTTTAATTTTTTTTATTATGAAAAAAATAATTTTAACGATTTCTTTGCTTTTTTTGACACTTTCTTGCGATAAAGGCAAAGATACGGTTACTTCAAATACCAACAATCCTTTCTTGCCAAACTATAGTTTCAGCATTAATGTTGATCTAAGTTTACCATCTAACAGCCCATTGACTTTTGCAGGAAACGGAATACGAATTTTGCAAAGTGGTGTTGGAATTCGTGGGATTTTTGTTTTCAACACAGGGTCTGGCTACACGGCATTTGATGTGGCTTGTCCCAACCAAGATTTAGCAGCATGTTCTACCATGACGTTAAACGGAATAAATGGGGTTTGTCCATGCGATAATGTAAATTATAGTCTTTATACAGGGCAAGCAGCGGGAAAACAATATCCATTAAAACAATATAGAACCGAAGTAAATGGGGGAGTGGTTCGGGTTTTTAATTAGATTCATAATGTTGCCTTTTGTTTCACTACAAAATTATTCGATTGCAATTCTAATAATTCGGTAGCGTTCCTGCGTTGTAAATCATATATTTTTTTATCTTCTGAAATGTCCTCATAAACCTTGTCATGCATTGACGCGTTGGTTTTTACCAACAAACTTCGTTGGTATTTATCTTGTTCAATAGTAGATTTTAATGCTGCTTCAGTATCTTCGAGTTTAAAATCGTATTCGCCTTTTGGTGATAATAATTTTGCAATAATTGGTGAAGTTTCTATCGCTAAAAATAGCAACATAATAAAAAGTGAAGGTAAAGATGGTAATTTATTCAAAGCGTTAATTCGTGCCATTAATCCATCAAAACCATCAATAATGGGTTGAGTTTCGGTTACTTTTTTATCTAAATCGGCTTGCAAAGTTTTGGTTTTGGCTTCTTTAAGTGCAATTTTTGCCAAATTAGCTTTCACTAAAGTATCAAGTTCTTTTTTTGCCAAGTTGTGTTTTGCAATTTTTTCTTTAAAAACTGGTCCTTTCCCTAATTTTTTTGTTCCTGCAGTTCCTTCGGCTTCTGCGATATAAGTTTCGTAATATGCGTTTACTTCTTTTTCTTTTTTAGAAATTTCTGATTTTAAATTGTCGATTTCGGATTTATTTTTTTCTAAATCGGTTTTGAAATAATTGGCAACTTCTTTTTTATTGTTTAAAGTCATTGCATTTTTTTCTTTTAGTAAAACAGTCTTGATTTCTTTTTCGAAAATTTTAATTTCCAAAGGCTTCGAAATTACAATTGCTATAATAATTGCCAATGCGATTCTAGGTGTGGCTTGACCAAATTCATTCCAAAAACCATTGGTTTTTCGTATTGTAGATACAATAAAACGGTCAAGATTAAAGATTAATAATCCCCAAATGAGCCCAAAACCCAGAGCGATAAATTCGTTGTCAAAAACTGTAAAAAGAGCATAACTACTAGCAATAAATGCCATAACTGCCGTAAAAAAAACAGTTGCTCCAATTCCTGCAAATTTGGTTTGTTCACCTTCGGAGCAATTTTCGAGCAAATTGTTGTCTGCTCCAGAACACAGAATAAAAAATTGTTTTAACATTTTGATTTTGATTTGATTGATTACTATTAGTACAAAACTCAAGCCAAAAGTTACAAAAAAACGATATTTTATAAATATTTTTGATTTACAATCTAAAATCAATACATATTCTAACAGTTTTAGATATTCACTAACAAAACTTTATCATTTGTCAATCTAAATTTTAAGATCTTAAACTTCCAAACCATAAAAACTAATCCTTATATTTGCAATTCATATTTAGTTTAAATAAAACTAATTTTTAAACTTTAAATTCTCATATCTAAGAATGAAACTAGACCGAAAAGAAATTCTCAAAGCACTCGAAACAATAACACTTGCTGGAGAAGGGAAAAATATGGTAGAAAGTGGAGCGGTAACTAACGTTGTTACTTTTGGTGACGAAGTTGTCATTGATTTGGTGCTTTCGACACCAGCACTACACATCAAAAAACGTGCAGAAGACGACATTCGAAAACTCATTCACGAAACATTTTTTGCAGAAGCCAAAGTAAAAGTCAACATAAAAATTGAGGCCAAAGAAAATCCAAATCAGATCAAAGGAAAATCAATTCCCGGTATTAAAAATATAATCGCAGTTGCGTCTGGAAAAGGTGGCGTAGGAAAATCAACGGTGACGGCAAATTTAGCCGTTTCCTTAGCAAAAATGGGATTTTCTGTAGGGATTTTAGACGCAGATATCTATGGGCCGTCCATGCCAATAATGTTCGATGTTGAGAACGAAAAACCCTTATCTACAACTGTTGACGGAAAATCAAAAATGAAACCAGTTGAAAGTTATGGAATCAAAATTCTTTCTATTGGGTTTTTTACAGCACCAAGTCAAGCCGTTATTTGGCGAGGACCAATGGCTTCTAAGGCATTAAATCAAATGATTTTCGATGCAGACTGGGGAGAACTGGATTTTATGCTCATTGATCTTCCGCCTGGAACAGGCGATATTCATTTATCGATCATGCAGTCGTTGCCAATCACTGGCGCAGTTGTTGTAAGTACGCCACAAGCAGTTGCGCTAGCCGATGCAAAAAAAGGAGTTTCTATGTTTCTTTCAGAGGCTATTAATGTTCCAGTATTAGGAATAATCGAAAACATGGCCTATTTCACTCCAGAAGAGTTGCCAAATAACAAATATTATATTTTTGGGAAAGAAGGAGCAAAAAATCTTTCACTAGATTTGCAAGTTCCTTTTCTTGGAGAAGTTCCAATCGTACAATCTATTCGCGAGGCAGGAGATTATGGTAGACCAGCAGCATTGCAAACAGGTTCTGTAATTGAAACTGTTTTCGAAGAAATTACTCGAAACGTAGTTCAGGAAACTGTAGCAAGAAACGAGAACTTAGCGCCAACCGAGGCCATTAAAATAACAACAATGGCTGGATGCTCGGCCGTAAAAAAATAAGTTTAGAATCATGACAGCAACACAACTCAATGTAGAAGTCGAAAAAGCACTCGAAGAAATTCGTCCTTTTTTGAATTCAGATGGTGGTGACATTACTTTAATTTCAATCGAAGGCGGAAAACATGTAAAAGTCCGACTAGAAGGCGCTTGTACTTCTTGTAGCGTGAATCAAATGACATTAAAGGCAGGAGTAGAAACAACCATCAAAAAATTTGCCCCACAAATCGAAACGGTAGTTAATATTTCATAATTTTTTTGGGCGTGACCCCGCTTTCGTTTAAAAAAACTCCAGCGCTGTCAGGCTGTTCGCTATATCCACGCAAAAAAGCGCGGGATGCCGCTTCCATCCTTCACGCAAGCCCTATAAACTACAAAATCATATTTTCTAATCTTGAAACTTTGTTTCTTGCCAACTTAGACACTCAAAAAAAATGATCAAAACAGATATACTCATCATAGGAGCAGGTCCAACAGGACTTTTTGCAGTATTTGAAGCAGGATTACTCAAGTTAAAATGTCATATTATTGATGCTTTGCCTCAACCCGGCGGACAATTATCAGAACTATATCCAAAAAAACCAATCTATGATATTCCGGGTTTCCCAGAAGTTTTGGCGGGAGATTTAGTTGATAATCTCCTGGAACAATGCAAACAATTTCAGCCAGGATTTACACTTGGAGAAACCGCAGAAACTATCGATAAACAAGAGGATGGAACATTTATTGTTACCACAAACAAAGGAACACAACATCATGCCAATGCAGTTGCCATAGCTGGTGGTTTGGGTAGTTTTGAACCTCGAAAACCAATTATCGAAGATATTGAATTTTATGAAGGTAAGGGTGTAGAGTATTTTGTGAAAGATCCAGAACATTTCCGAAACAAAAATATTATTATTGCTGGCGGAGGCGATTCGGCTTTAGATTGGTCCGTTTTTCTGTCAGAGGTTGCCTTATCTGTAACCTTGATTCATCGTCGCAACGAATTTCGCGGCGCATTAGATTCTGTAGAGAAAGTACAGGAATTAAAACATTCTGGCAAAATAAAACTCATCACTCCAGCCGAAGTAGTTGGTTTCAATGGTTCCGAAAAATTAGAATCAATTGATATCGATGAAAATGGAGCCCACAGAAAAATCGAAACCGATTATTTTATTCCACTTTTTGGACTTACTCCAAAATTAGGAGCCATAGCAACTTGGGGATTGGAAATAGAAAAAAATGCTATAAAAGTAAATAATTCATTGGATTATCAAACCAATATCGAAGGGATCTATGCCATTGGTGATGTAAATACCTATCCTGGAAAATTAAAACTAATTCTTTGTGGATTCCACGAAGCCACTTTAATGGTTCAAAGCGTGTATCAACGCATGAATCCCGGTAAAAAGTATGTTTTAAAATACACAACCGTTTCTGGGGTAGATGGTTTTGATGGCACAAGAAAAGAAGCCGAAAAAGCAATTGTTAAAGCGATTGAATAGTTTTTTATATTTGTTTCTTTAAAATATAGTTAAGGATAAATTATAACATGGACAAAACTGTTGTTGGAAAATCTTCATTCGCAGAACCCTGATGATCACGTAACTTTTTATTAGAACAAAACTCCATTGGAGTGACTGAACTACGCTTGTGATATTATAAATTCAATTTTAATACGAATCCAAACCTAAAAGTAGATAGGACTATTATTAGTTCTAGAAAACAAGCCAAATCTATTTAATACCTGAATTCGATGAATCAAAAAATTATAATTGATTGTATTAATCGTATTGTAAACTATTGAGGGTTTTTTAGGAAAGAAACTCTACACAATTAACCCACCAATAAGTCCAATCGAATAGTGTATAAAATGTCTTACTTGACACATGTTTTTTTTAATTCGTCATTTACTGTTTCTATTACCGAGCGTTCTCGCAAATTTATATTATCGCTAATGCTCATTAAACTGTTTTTCATATTTTTACGGATACTAGTGATGAGATGGATTCTATCAATAAATAAAATTTTATTTAATTCTTTGGAAATATATTCCTTGTGTCCAAAGAGTATTCCAAATACGTTTTTCAAAAAACTTTCCTTTTTCAATGGAGCTACGTCATCGACATTGGCATGAGTGATTATAAAACTTATAATTACTCCTTTAATGATACTAATTTTAAAATCCGAAAACTAAAAATTTATCAATATTTTGCATAAAAACCTATCAATCGATGAAGGTTTATATTTGAAAGAATAAAAAAACGGAATTCTGATTGGAAACGCAGTTTTTGCTAACGAATACCATTGCGTTTTCAAGACACCAAAAATAGTTCTTTGCCAGAAGAAAGCAATCAGATTGATTTTCAAAGTTTTTGCATTGCGTTTTAGGCTTTGCACATTGGAACAGAATTTTTTGCTAGATAATTGTCATACTAAATTACAATATGTAGAAACG
>JAYWEG010000300.1:0-7044 GCA_043779445.1 Bacteroidota bacterium | reverse complement strand
TATAACAAAAAAGGATCATAGAACAATTCGTTTTCATACAATCGGATGCCAATCAAAAGTAGCAATAAAATTGAAATAGCAAAAATTGAAAAATTATTTTTCTGCATAATCAGAAAATTTATTAACCCAAATCACCCACAATAAAAACACAAAACCATAAATTATTAAAGGAAAAATAATATCATGTAACAATGTAAGTTTTTCGGGAAAATATATTAGACCAATTGTTAAAAAAGCAATTCTAAAAATATTTAACACATGAATCAAAACAATTCCGATAACACAAAAGGCAATGGTTTTTAAGATTTTTCTACTAAATGAAATTACAAAAGAAACAAATAAAATCATGACACTAAAGGCATTACAACCTTCGATAATCCTAATTTTGCAAATTGAATTAACTAAAACAAGTATAGAAGATTCAGATGGATTTGGTTTTAATTCAACTAAAAATCCAAACCATTCTAATATTTTTTTAGATTGATTTGCAACGGCAACCGTAAAAGTATCAATCTCAAATGTAGTGGAATCAAATTGACCTAAATATATTTCATACAAAAAAGTTAGACTTGTGTAGGTCAATAAAAATTTACCTAAAAAAAGTAAAAATGATTTATATTTGATGAAATAGTCGTTCAAAGATTTTTTAACAAAATTAGATTATTTTAATCTAAACAAATTAAATACTTTTGCTAAAATAAAACTAATAATAAAAATGATTTTCGAAACCCTCCATCCAAAAATATCTGAAATAGTGTCAAACTTAACGTTTTCTAGAGATGAAAAACTTTTGAAAATATGTGAGCTTTTAGAAAGAAACATAGAATATTATACTTGGGTTGGATTTTATTTTGCTAATCATGAGACCAAAACCTTGCATCTTGGACCATACATTGGTGCTACAACAGATCATACAGTAATTCCGTTTGGCAAAGGAATTTGTGGACAAGTTGCGGTTTCTAACGAAAATTTTGTTGTTCCAGACGTGGCAGCACAAGATAACTATATCGCATGTAGTTTCACGGTGAAATCAGAAATTGTAGTGCCACTTTTTGTAAATGGTGTCAACATTGGTCAAATCGACATTGATTCAAATGTTTTAGATCCATTTACAAAAGCAGACGAGAAATTTTTAGAATTCGTGAATGTACAAGTAGCAAAATTATTTTAGTGTTAAAAACAATTAAACATCTTAAAATTTAAACCCTATGAAAAAGTTAAAGGAAAATTTTAAATTAATTTTGTTAATCTCGTTATCATTACAATTTTGGTCCTGTTCTTCTAATGATAATCCTACAGCAAATCCTGCACCCTTAGCATCAACAAACGATTTTATTCGTGCTGCAGATGTTTCATATTTGCCTTTAATTGAAAGCGAAGGAACTATTTTTAAGTACAATGGCAATGCAGAAAACGCCCTTACAACGCTTAAGAATTCAGGTTGTAATACCATCAGAATTCGTTTATGGAAAGATCCATCGGATATTCATTCTAGTCTCACAGAGGTTAAAACTTTTTCTATACGGGCAAAAAACATGGGGTTTAAAGTTTGGTTATCTGTTCATTATTCCGATACTTGGGCAGATGAAGGAAGTCAAACTAAACCTGCAGCATGGCAAAGTTTATCTTTTGTTGATTTGAAAGCTGCAATAATTTCCTATACAACAACTGTAATTAACGAAATTCATCCCGACATCATTCAAATAGGAAATGAAACCAACGATGGAATGTTGTGGCCCCAGGGAAAACTAACCACAAATGAATCACAATATCTTCAGTTGGTTCAAAGTGCATCTTCAACAATTAGAACTCTATCTCCAACTACTAAAATCATGTTGCATTATGCAGGAATAGGGACTGGAGCAACATGGTATTTCAACAAAGTAAGTTCAATCGATTACGATTATATAGGTTTGTCTTTTTATCCGATTTGGCACGGAAAAATCTTGTCAGATGTTAGCACTACAATTAATTCACTTGGACAAACTTTCAATAAAAAAGTAATTATTGCCGAAACGGCTTACCCTTTTACTTTTGGATATAGTGACAATACAAATAATATTTTGGGACTTCAAAATCAAATAATCCCAGATTACCCGGCTACAATAGATGGACAAAGAGCCTATTTGTTAGCGTTAAAATCAATTATTAAGCAAACTACTAATGGAATTGGATTTTGTTATTGGGAAGCAGAGTGGGTTGCTTTCCGCGGACCAACATCTACCAATGGTTCGAGTTGGGAAAATCAATCTTTGTGGGATTTTAACAATAATGCATTACCCGCTATGGATGTTTTCAATGCAAATTAAAATGTATAATTTTTAACATAAACTATATTTATTTGTTTTTGCAATAAAATCTTGTTTCACAAAAATAATTTATATTTCATAATTGATAATTCATAAATAAATACTACTTTTGCACCGTCTTAAAACATAAGACATACATCATAATCATTTAAAAGATATTAAAATGTACTTAACTAAAGAAGTAAAAGAAGAAATCTTCGCTACACACGGAGAAAAAACAAACACAGGAAAATCAGAATCTCAAATTGCATTGTTCACTTTCAGAATTTCGCATTTGACTGAGCACTTGAAAAAAAATCGTCACGATTATAATACAGAACGTTCGCTAGTACTTTTGGTAGGTAAAAGAAGAGCACTTCTTGATTACTTGAAGAAAACCGAAATTAATCGTTACCGTGAGATTATCAAAGAATTGGGTATTAGAAAATAATCCATATAAAAAGGAGGTGCAATTGTGCCTCCTTTTTTGTTCTCATAACCCTGTCAGTCCCGATAGCTATCGGGAAAAACCCTGACAGGTTTTGTATTAAAAAAAGTTTGGTTTTTCATTGGAACACAGCAACTACAACGACACAACTATCTGCAGACAGGCAGAAAACCAATGTAAAAAATTAAAAACAGGAAAAATTATGATTCCACAATTATTTGTAGAAAACATCGATTTAGGTGATGGAAGAAACATCACAATCGAGACAGGTCGCCTGGCGAAACAAGCCGACGGATCTGTAGTAGTAAGAATTGGTAAAACTGTAATACTAGGAACAGTAGTATCATCAAGAAAAGCAACTCCAGGTATCGATTTCTTACCATTGACGGTAGATTATCGCGAAAAGTTTGCAGCGGCAGGTCGTTTTCCAGGAGGTTTCTTCAAAAGAGAAGCACGTCCAAGTGACAACGAAGTACTAACAATGAGATTAGTTGACCGAGTTTTGCGTCCACTTTTCCCTAGCGATTACCATGCAGAAGTTCAAGTGATGATTCAGTTGATGTCTCATGATGATGATGTAATGCCAGATGCTTTGGCAGGTTTAGCAGCTTCGGCAGCACTTGCATTGTCTGACATTCCTTTTGAAACTTTAATTTCTGAAGCTAGAGTTGGTCGTATTGACGGAAAATTCATCATCAACCCAAGTCGTGCTCAATTAGAATTGTCAGATATTGATATGATGATTGGTGCTTCAACAGATTCTATCGCAATGGTAGAAGGCGAAATGAAAGAAATTTCGGAAGAAGAAATGATCGAAGCCATTAAATTTGCTCACGAACATATCAAAAATCAAATTGCTGCTCAAGAAAGATTAGTTGCTGCATTTGGTAAAAAAGAAGTTCGTACTTACGATCAAGAAAAATCTGATGAAGCAATTCATGCAAAAGTGAAAGCTTATGCATATGATAAAATCTATGCAATTGCTCAAAAAGGTTCTGCTAAAAAAGAACGTTCAGCTTCTTTTTCAGAAGTTAGAGACGAAGTAAAAGCTTTATTTACCGAAGAAGAATTAGAAGAAAACGGCGATTTAGTTTCTAAATATTTCTATAAAGTAAATAAAGAAGCAGTTCGTAACGTAACTCTTGATTTAGGAACACGTCTTGACGGAAGAAAAACTACCGAAATCAGACCAATTTGGTGTGAAGTAGATTATTTACCATCGGTTCACGGTTCAGCATTGTTTACTCGTGGTGAAACGCAAGCTTTGGCAACAGCAACTTTAGGAACTTCTAGAGAAGCCAACCAAATTGATTCACCTAGCGAACAAGGAGAAGAAAAATTTTATTTACACTATAATTTCCCCCCATTTTCAACAGGAGAAGCAAGACCCTTAAGAGGAACATCTCGTCGTGAAGTTGGTCACGGAAACTTGGCACAACGTGCTTTGAAAAATATGATTCCTGCTGATTGTCCATATACCATTCGAGTAGTTTCAGAAGTATTAGAATCTAATGGTTCATCTTCGATGGCAACAGTTTGTGCTGGAACATTATCATTAATGGATGCAGGTATTCAAATGATTAGACCAGTTTCTGGAATTGCAATGGGATTGATTACTGATGGTGATCGTTATGCTGTTTTATCTGATATTTTGGGTGATGAAGATCACTTGGGAGATATGGATTTTAAAGTAACTGGAACTTCGGAAGGAATTACTGCTTGCCAGATGGACATTAAAATCGACGGATTGAAATATGAAATTATGGAAGCGGCATTGGCACAAGCTCGTGATGGTCGTTTGCATATTTTGAATATTCTTAACGAAACTTTAGCTGCTCCAAAAGCAGATGTTAAGGCTTATGCTCCAAAAATCTTAATGCGTACTATTCCTGGAAACTTTATTGGTGCTTTGATTGGACCTGGTGGAAAAGTGATTCAAGAATTGCAAAAAGCAACGGGTTGTACTATCGTTATCAACGAAGAAAACGACATGGGAATTGTAGAAATTCTCGGAACAGATCCAGAAGGAATTGCAAAGGTTTTGGCTAAAATTGATTCTATCATTTTTAAACCACAAATGGGTGAAGCATATGAAGTAAAAGTTATCAAAATGCTTGATTTTGGTGCTGTTGTGGAATATACGGATGCTCCAGGAAACGAAGTTTTATTACACGTATCTGAATTGGCTTGGGAACGTACAGAAAATGTTGCCGATGTTGTCAATATGGGCGATGTTTTCCAAGTGAAATATTTAGGATTGGATCCAAAAACTAGAAAAGAAAAAGTTTCTAGAAAAGCTCTTTTGCCAAGACCTCCTAGAGAATCTTAATAGATTATAATATGCTACTAAACCTCAAATTTAAATCGATTTGGGGTTTTTTATTTTAAATAATTACAAAAGTCTATTTTTTTGAGCAATAGCAAGTAATTCGGCAACATTTTTCACTTCGAGTTTACTCAAAATATTTCTTCTATGGGTTTGAACGGTTAACAAACTCAAAAACAAAGAGTCAGCAATTTCTTGAGAATTTTTACCTTTTGAAATCAAAATTAAAATTTCTTTTTCCCGCCGCGTGATACTCGGTAGTTTTTTGAAATCAGAAATTTCAGGTTTACTAATCATTGCTTTAACTTCGCTACTAAATACAATTTCCCCATCTATAGATTTTTCAATACAATCATAGAATTCTTCTTTAGTTGCATTTTTTAGTAAATATCCATTAGCTCCGTTTTGAATAAATTGCATCACCAAACTTCTTTCGGATTGGCTACTCATTCCAAGAATTACTATTTCTGGATTATTTTGTTTTATGATTTTGCAAAGATCAATTCCATTGATTTCGGGCATAAATACATCTAGTAAAATTACATCTATTTCATGGTTTTTAGCAAATTCTGTTACTTCTAAACCATTTGTAAAAGTTGCTATCACTTCGAATTTGTCAGATTTTGACAAAAACATAGATATCCCTTCGATTACCATTGGATGATCGTCGATGATTACAATTTTAATTGATTGATACATTTTCTATAATTATTTGTTCTTCAAAAACGTTCAATTCAATATTAAAAACTGTTCCGTTTTGTGGTTGTGAATCAATTTCGAGTTCGCCTTTCAAAAATTCTACTCTATTTTTAATGTTTTTTAAACCCATTCCATCATACAAATTTGCTTTTTTTGAATCAAAACCTTGACCATTATCTTCAACAGTAATTAAAAATATGTCCTCATTTTGGCTACAATTGACTAATATTTCTGTAGCATTAGCATATTTCAGGGCATTATTTATCAATTCTTGAATGATTCGATAAATGGTGATTTGTTTGGTTTCAGAAATTGTATTTTGAATTCCAAATTCTTGAAATTCAATCATAGTTTTGTCATTCGAAAACCTTAAACATAAATCTTTTAATGCGGCAATTAATCCTAGTTTTAACAACGATTCTGGCATCAGGTTTTGTGCAATTTGACGCAACTCTTTGATGGAATTGTCTAATTGCAAATTCACTTGCTGAAACTCGTTCTCGTTTGCATGTTCAATTCCAGAATAATATAGTTTCAATCCAGAAAGCATACTGCCCAAACCATCGTGCAAATCTCTTGCAAGTCTTTTTCGTTCCAATTCTTCGCCTTGCAAAAGTGCGTTTGAAACATCTAGATTCTTTTTGTTTTCTATAAATTCTAGTTTTTGATTAAAATCAATTTCTTTTTGTTTTTTCTGATTTCTAAAATATTTCCAGATTACAAAAATACTAATCAATAAGATCAAAGCCAATAAACCTAATAACAAAATATTTAATTGATTGTTTTTGGCAACTAATTGATCTTTTTCTTTTTGAGCCAAAAGTTGATTTATTTTTTTCTCGTTTTCGGTTTTTTTGAATTTGGCTTCTAGCGTTACAATTTGATCTTTAATTTTTGCAGCATTTAAACTATCATTAAGTGTAATGTATTTTTCAGAATAAAAATAGGCTTTTTTCCAACTTGCAATGTTTGAATATGTTTCGGATAAATTAAAATAATAATTTTTTTTATTTTCAGGAAAGGTCTCAAATTTTATTAAGTTTTCTATTATCGGAATAGCTTGAGTGTATTTTTTTGAACTTATTAATGATACATATTTCCCTATTTTTAGCCTATGCAACGATAATGAATCATTTGACAACGAACACGTTTTTATCCCTTTATTATATATTTCTATTGCTTTTTCATGTTGATTTAGTTTTTCGTAATACAATGCTTCTGCATAGGAAAGAGTGTAATTAAAATTCGATTCAGGATATTTTAACAATAATGATTTTACTTTA
>JAYWEG010000299.1:0-7045 GCA_043779445.1 Bacteroidota bacterium | reverse complement strand
TTTGATAAGTTCCAATTTCAACTTGCTCCACATCAATACCAAGTCCAGAACTTGCATTTGCTTGGGGATCAGCGTCAATTAGTAATACTTTTTTTTCTAGAACCCCTAATGATGCTGCTAGATTTATTGAAGTTGTTGTTTTTCCTACACCACCTTTTTGATTTGCAATTGCAATGATTTTGCCCATTTTATTCTTTGAATTTAAGAACGTAAAAATACAATTATTTCTCGTTTATGAAAATGTTATTTGTTAACAATCGTTAAACTTTTTTTGTAAACAAATCTTTGATTTTTCCCTTAAGCTATTTGGAAGGTTCATCTTTTAATAACTAATTTGCCTGTAATTGTTTAATTCCCTCGGGACCTAAAATGATTAAATATCCAAATATCATGCTAATTATTATCAACATAAAACTAAACACAATAATAATGAATTTCAAAAGAACTCGCAGAATAATTGCTTGATAACTTTTTTCGGGATAAAAACTTTTATAAAACCAAAACATCATTATTGGCATCAAAAAATAGGTGTAATATGTAATTGACATAATCAATTGTGGATCTTTTTTAAAAAAAAAGAAAAATGGATAAATAAATACAATAGAAAACAAAGTGTAAAATGACAGTCCAAAGGCATTCATTACAACGTGTTCGTAGTAGTTTTGACCCCATTTTCTGAATACTATTTTAGAGCATAATGCCAAAATTGGGATCGACGCAAGCATCATAAATGCACTATAACTAGTCAACGTAGCCATAAAGTCGTTCATTAGATTTGAAGTCAATTTTTGATTTTGGCTTGCATAAAATTCTTTTAAAACATGATCAAGACCAATAATTTTATAAGATACAAACGCGGATATTCCGCTGATAATAAATGCCAAAGAAATAGGCTTATAATGATTAACTCTGTTGCCAGCAATAAATTCTTTAGCCGTTTTTCCTGGATTTTTAAAAATATTTTTAACAGAATATAAAAATCCTTTATTGGTATGAATGGTTGTATATTGAATTTCATCCCAAATGTATTTTCTATCGATACGCTTATATTTTTTTTGTCCACATTGACTACAGAAATTTTGAGTTATTGTGGTTTCACAATTTTGACATTGAAATTCCATTTTATTTTGGATTTTTTTATTTTGAAGTTCGGGATTTTATTTCTTTTTCTAATTCAATGTTAGCCACTACAAGTGGAACAAGACCTATTAAACTACATATACCAACACTAATCAGCGCAAAATTATTGTTTTTGGTTGCCAAATAAATTAATATGGCAAATGCAGCAAACATAACAATACCAAGACCTATTGTCGCTGCTTTCAATTTTCTTTTTCTAATTAAGAGTTCATCAAGGGTTAATTCATTTAGTTTTTTTGATTCGATAATCATTTATTTTTGATTTGTATTTTAAATTTATTAGATATAAAATTCACTAGAATTAATTTGAATTATTTAGATTTTTTTGCTTTTATCATAGCCTCTAATTGATCCCAAAGTTCTTCTGGAATCGCAGAAAGATCGTTAAATTGTCCTGCGCCTTTGAGCCATTCGCCACCATCGATTACCACAACTTCTCCATTAATATATGCTGAAAAATCAGAAATTAAATAGGCTGCTAAATTTGCTAATTCTTGATGTTCACCATTTCGTTGCAAAGGAACTCGTTTTGAAGTATCGAATTTTTTTGCTAAATCGCCAGGTAAAAGTCGGTCCCAAGCACCTTTTGTTGGAAATGGTCCAGGTGCGATTGCGTTACTCCGAATGCCATATTTTGCCCATTCAACTGCTAAGCTTCTTGTCATGGCAAGAACTCCAGCTTTTGCGGTGGCGCTTGGAACTACGTAGGCTGAGCCCGTCCATGCGTATGTAGTTACGATATTTAAAATGGTTGATGATACTTGTTTTGTATCAATCCAATGTTTTCCAAATGCTAGTGTGCAGTTTTTTGATCCTTTGAGTACAATGTCAATCACAGTATCGAAAGCGTTTGCCGAAAGACGTTCTGTTGGTGAAATGAAATTTCCAGCAGCATTGTTCAACAAAACATCTACTTTTCCGAAATTTTTAAGGACTTCTGCAAGCATAGCTTCGACTTCTTCATAATGTCTAACATCGCATTGAAGTGGCAAACAAGTTCCACCAGTTTCTGACTCAAGTTCTTTTGAGGTGTTTTTTAATTTTTCGAGGTCACGAGAGGTGATGGCAACTTTTGCACCAAGTTCAAGAAAATATTTTGTCATGGCTTTGCCAAGTCCGCTTCCGCCACCAGTTACTACAATTACTTTGCCTTCGAGGGCGTTGTCACGGAGCATTTTTGCTGAAAAATTCATAGTTATTTGTTTAGATTTCAAATATAATAAAAATAGTGGCTTTTGAACATTTTCAAAACTAATTTTTAAACAAAAAACCACCACAATTTCTTGTGATGGTTTTTAAAAAGAGCCGGCGGAGGGACTCGAACCCACGACCTGCTGATTACAAATCAGCTGCTCTAGCCAACTGAGCTACGCTGGCAATGCGTGTGCAAATATAATTCTGATTTTTAATTATACAAAATTAATTTACACTTTTTTAGAATTATTTTTTATAAAGCATTGATTTTTTCAATCAATTGATTTGCAGCAATTTCTAATTCTTGACCTATTTGTTTGAAATGTGATTTTTTGTTTTCTACATTTTTAGCATTTACCTTTACGATTAATGCATCGAAAATTGCAATTGCTTCGTCAATTAATCCATTAGATTTTTCAGTAGGTTTTCCTGTTGTAGCCATTTCCCAAAGGTAAACTGCTTCAATAATATCACCTAATACGTAATTGATGTCTTTTTTTAAATTTTTAACGTTTGCCATTGTGTTTTATTTTGAATTTTTATTTCGGGTGCAAAACTACAACTAATCTTTGTATATATTGCTACAAAATGCAAATTTCTAAAATTGAAGCATTTCCTGATAATTCAAAATCATTCATTTCGGCAGGTATAAGTATTGTATCGCCTTTTTTATATTGATAATTCTTATTTTTATATTCAATTTCGAAACTACCATCTACACACATATAAACAGTGAAAGTTTGATTCGATTTTTTAATAACAATTGTTCCTTTAAGAGGAATGAAATTGGTAGTAAAATATGGACATTTTACAGTTTCGTTACTTATATTTGCAAGTTTCGAGTAGTTTTTTTGGGAATTGACTTTATCAAAATTGATTGCTTCGAGAGCTAAATTGGTATGCAATTCGCGTTCGTTTCCGTTAGCATCTTTTCGATCAAAATCATAAATTCTGTAAGTAATGTCGGAAGTTTGCTGAATTTCTGCAACTACCATTCCTGCTCCAATGGCATGAATAGTTCCTGTAGCCAGAAAAAAAACATCGCCTTGATTCACTTTTTTTGAATCAAGAATAGCTAAAAGCGTTTTGTTTTCTAAATGTTGTAAATATTCATTTTTCGAGGAATTTTCTTTGAAACCAACAATTATTCTAGCATTTTCATCGGCTTGCATGATATACCACATTTCTGTTTTCCCAAAAGAATTGTGCTGTTTTTTTGCCAATTCATCATTTGGATGTACTTGAATGGATAGATCTTGTTTCGCATCTAAATATTTAAATAACAAAGGAAATTCAAATCCAAATTTTTTGTGAACATCAATACCTAGAATTTCATTTGGAAAATCCAAAATGATTTCGTTGAGAGATTTTCCTTTATAGATTCCGTTTGAAACAATACTCACATCGTTTTCTACGGTTGAAATTTCCCAACTTTCGCCAGTGATATCTGAAATAATTGCTTTGTTGAGAACGGTTCTTAATTTAGTTCCACCCCAAATTCTATCTTTGAAGATTGGCTTAAATTGAATTGGATAGGTTTGGAGTTTCATAATACAAAATTACTATTTTTTATTTTTCTTAATTTTTTTGTTAAGTATTTTCTCTTTCATAGCTCCAAAATATTCTTTACTAATGTTTTGAAATTCATTTACTTGATCTTCACCAAAATCTGCTAAAGATCTATTTTTTATGATTACTTTTCTTTTTAGAGTTGGAATACTAATCAAATCTAATTTTTTTTCATCGAAATAATTCCAATTTCCAATATATTTATTGGTTAGTAAATTTAAACTTGCTTCGCCCGAACCATCGTTAGTTGCTCCACCAAGTTCATAATGTGACATCCCAAATAATTCGATTTGTTTATTTTTTGGATTATATCGAAACTGGCAAGAATATCCTGCTCTCATCCAACTATTTGTGAAATTAAATCCGTTTTTTGATTCTGAAATACTGGATTGATCGCCACTATTTTCGAAGGTTTTACTTTTTATTTCTTTGAAATTTTGTGTTGATAGTTTGCAAACAAATATTGATTTATTTTTTTGATAAAAAACGGAATCTAGAATTTTATCGTTGTCGATATTGATTGCTAAACTAACTTGAGCAAAACCAATTGTTGATATTAAAAATAGAATAACTAATATTAATTTTTTCATTTTTTTTAAATGCAAAATAATGCTCGTAAAATTATTTACTATAGCCCTGATGGAAGGGAAAATCCTTTTTTAAAAATGATTTTTCTTCATTTTTAAAAAAGATTGGAATGACAGCAGGAAATTGCTCCAGAAAAAAAATCTAAATTTTGTTCAATTTTTTCAAAAAATCTAATGCTTTTGGTATGTGTTTTGTCGCAATTATGGAATCGAAAATTAACTGAATTGTGCCTGTTTGATCAGCAACATAAGTTACCCGACCAGGAATTAAACCTAATAAATTTGTTTTTACTCCAAACAATTTTCGGAGTTTTGCTGAGTTGTCAGAAAGTAGTAAAAATGGCAATTTGTATCGTTTTGCAAATTTTTCGTGACTTGTAACTGTGTCTCCGCTAATGCCAATTACTTCTGCGCCTAAGTCTGTGAAATCTTCATATTGATCCCTAAAACTGCAGGCTTGCGCGGTACAACCTGGTGTATTGTCTTTTGGATAAAAATAAATTACAACTGGTTTTTGACCAACGATTGTTGTGCTGTCAAAATCGTTGTTGTTGGTATCTTTTGCTGTGAAATTTGGAATTTTATCTCCGATTTGTAGTGCCATTATTCGCCTCTATAGGTTACAAAATTTCGTTCAGTTTCATACAGAACGACTTCAATTTCGAATTTTTGGTCGATTCTTTTTCGCATTTTATTCCAAATCACAACTGCAATATTTTCTGCTGTAGGAATTAAATTCTCGAATTCTGGAACGTCTAAATTTAGATTTTTATGATCGAATTGGTTTTCGACTTCTTCCTTTATCATGTCTGAAAGGAATTTCACGTCCATTACATAGCCTGTTTCTGGATCAATTTGCCCAGTTACACTCAAAGTTAAATCATAGTTATGTCCATGAAAATTTGGATTATTGCATTTTCCGAAAATTTCTTGGTTTTTCTCGAACGTCCAATCTTTTCTGTGCAATCGATGTGCTGCATTAAAATGTGCTTTTCTGGATATTGTTACTTTCATTTTTTTTAATTAAGTATTTAGGATTTTACATTTAGAATTTAGATAAATAAACAAATCTGAAATCTGAAATCTACATTCTGCAATCTCATATCTTATGATCTTCTATGTAATGATAAAATTCGTCAAAAATAATTTTGAACCAAATAGTATAAATTTCTGGTTTTTTAATCATATCAACTTTTACATCTTCGATTTTCATCCATTTCCAATCCTCAACTTCGTCTGGGTTTATGGTTGGATTTTCTTCGAAATAACCAATCATCACATGATCTAACTCATGCTCAGTCAATCCATTATCAAAAGGTGCTTTGTATATAAAATGAAATAATTCTTTCAATTGGGTTTTGAAACCCATTTCTTCGAACAAACGTCGGCTTCCTGCCTGCAAATTAGTTTCGCCATTTCGCTGGTGGCTACAACAGGTATTTGTCCACAACATTGGGGAATGATACTTGTGATGGGCTCTTTGTTGGAGCATTATTTCGTTGTTTTTATTGAGTACAAATACTGAAAAAGCACGGTGTAAAACTGCTTTTTCATGGGCTTCTAGTTTTGGCATTAGACCAATTTGCTCGTCGAGTTCATTGACTAAAATTACATGTTCTTCTTGCATATTTATTTTTAGATTTACAAATTTACAAAAAAAAGAGGATTAATAAAACTAGGTTTAACAGTAAGTTTTAATTTGTTTTAGATTTCAGAAAAGATTATTTTTGTTAGATGAACCAAATTATCATAAAATCTGCAACTATAGAGAATTTAGATATTCTTTTAACCTTCGAACAAGGAATAATAGATGCGGAACGCCCATTTGATGAAACTCTAAAATCTGGAAATATTAATTATTATGACCTGCGAGAAATGATTTTAGATTCTGAAATTGAGGTTGCAATTGCACTAGTTGATAGTAAAATTGTTGGTTCTGGATATGCTAAAATTATGGAAGCCAAGCCATATTATACTTTTTCGAAATACGCCTATCTTGGTTTTATGTATACTCATATGAATTTTAGAGGATTAGGAATTAATTCGAGAATTATAGAATATCTAAAAGAATGGTGTGTTTCTAAAAACATTTCTGAAATGCGACTAGATGTTTATGATATAAATCTCTCTGCCATCAAAGCATATGAGAAATTTGGTTTTAAAAGAGACATGGTTACTATGAGAATTGGACTTTAAAAATATAATTCTATTTTACTTTTCCGAGTTCTTTTTGTACAATTTTCATTCCTTTTGAGCCTGTTGTTGCTATAATTTTCAAATTTAATGGAGCATCTACAACTTCTGCAGGATTTGGATCAATATAAAAAACTGGAATGTTTTCTGGTGCGAAATTCATCAGACTTGCTGCTGGATAAACTTGCAACGAAGTTCCGATTATAATCAAAAAATCGGCTTCAGCAACTATAGAAACAGCTTTTTCGAGTGCAGGAACTTGCTCGCCAAACCAAACAATATGTGGACGAAGTTGAACGCCATTTACATCTAAATCACCAAGATTCAAATCACTATGCCAATCTAAAATTTGAACTTTTAAA
>JAYWEG010000298.1:0-2848 GCA_043779445.1 Bacteroidota bacterium | reverse complement strand
TACCGAGTTGAAACCTTGTTGGTCTTCACGGATATTTTTCATTGCTAATTCTGTAAGTTGTGCATTTGCAGATGTCCAGATGTCAATAACTTGGTTATAACGTTCGTTATTGGTAATTAAACCCATATTATAATTTGCAGAAATTCCTTCAACTTGCTCACGAGCATCTGCGATTAATTTTGTTTTTTGTTCAGGAATACGAATGTCTCCTAATGAGAATGACAATCCACCTTTGAAGGCAAATTTGTATCCCATATCTTTCATTTCATCCAAGAAAGCTGCTGTTGTCGGTACGTTTGTAACAGCAAGAATGTGACCAATAATATCTCTAAGATTTTTCTTGGTTAAAACATCATTGATATATCCTGCTGCTTCCGGAACAACCTCATTAAACAATACACGACCAGCGGTTGTTTGAATAATTTTGTATACTAATTCTCCAGCTTCGTTGAAATCTTTTGCCCTAATTTTCACACGAGCATTCAATTCTAACATTCCTTCGTTTAGTGCAATATTTACTTCTTCGGCAGAATAGAAAGTTAATCCTTCTCCAAGAATTTTCATTTCTGGAGTTGACAAGCGCTCTTTTGTCATGTAATACAATCCTAAAACCATGTCTTGAGAAGGCACAGTAATCGGAGCTCCGTTTGCAGGATTCAAGATATTGTGCGAGGCCAACATCAACAATTGCGCTTCAAGGATTGCTTCTGGTCCAAGTGGCAAGTGAACTGCCATTTGATCCCCATCAAAATCCGCATTAAATGCCGTACAAACCAACGGGTGCAATTGGATTGCTTTTCCTTCGATTAATTTTGGTTGAAATGCTTGAATACCTAATCGGTGCAAAGTTGGTGCACGGTTTAGTAATATTGGATGTCCTTTGATCACGTTTTCAAGGATATCCCAAACTACTGGTTCTTTTTTGTCTATTATTTTCTTTGCAGATTTTACCGTTTTTACAATTCCACGTTCAATCAATTTTCGGATAACGAATGGTTTGTAAAGTTCGGCTGCCATATCTTTTGGAATACCACATTCGAACAATTTCAATTCTGGTCCAACAACGATTACCGAACGAGCAGAATAATCCACACGTTTTCCAAGTAAATTTTGACGGAAACGTCCTTGTTTTCCTTTTAATGAATCTGATAAAGATTTCAAAGGTCGGTTTGATTCTGTTTTTACTGCGGATGCTTTTCTTGTATTATCAAAAAGTGAATCTACAGATTCTTGCAACATACGTTTTTCGTTTCTCAAGATTACTTCTGGAGCCTTAATTTCCATTAATCTTTTTAGACGATTATTACGTATGATCACACGACGGTACAAATCATTCAAATCTGAAGTTGCAAAACGACCTCCATCTAGAGGTACTAACGGACGTAATTCTGGTGGAATAACTGGAACCACTTTCATAATCATCCATTCTGGACGGTTCTCACGGTTCAAGTTAGACTCACGGAAAGATTCTACAACTTGCAATCTTTTTAATGCTTCTGTTTTTCTTTGTTTTGATGTTTCGTTGTTAGCTGAGTGACGCAAATCATACGATAATGCATCAAGATCGATACGTGCTAACAAGTCCATAATACACTCTGCTCCCATTTTGGCAACAAATTTATTAGGATCAAAATCATCAAGATATTGATTGTCTTGTGGCAAAGTGTCAAGAATATTCAAATATTCTTCTTCGGTCAAGAAATCAAGTCTTTGTACAGATTCTCCATCGCCAGTTTTAGCAATACCAGCCTGAATTACTACATAACGTTCGTAGTAAATGATCATGTCTAATTTCTTAGACGGCAAACCTAATATGTAACCAATTTTGTTTGGTAACGAACGAAAGTACCAGATATGAGCAATTGGCACCACAAGATTGATGTGTCCTACTCTGTCACGACGTACTTTTTTCTCTGTTACTTCTACTCCACATCGGTCACAAATAATTCCTTTGTATCGGATTCGTTTGTATTTTCCACATGCACATTCAAAATCTTTTACGGGTCCGAAGATTCGTTCGCAAAAAAGACCATCACGTTCTGGTTTGTGGGTTCTATAATTGATTGTTTCTGGCTTCAAAACCTCTCCTCTTGACTCAGCCAAGATAGATTCTGGTGAAGCTAATCCAATAGATATTTTGTTAAATCTCTTTACAGGATTTTTATCTTTTTGGTTATTATTACTGTTGTTATTTCTGTTGTTCATCATAGTTTTTACTATTGATATTTATTTTTTTAGATTTTAGAATGAAGATTAACGATTTTTGATTTCAGATTTATGTGTTTCTGAAAAATTCGTTGCTCTTTTTAGCCCCGATAGCAGTGGAAATCCTTTTTAGCGATTTTTCATCGCTGAAAAGATTGAAACGGATAGAGGGATTGGCTCCTGAAAAAAACATTAATTTAAATTATCTGCCTCGGGTTACTTCTCTAAACTTTAAACCGACTGTTTAAAGTGCTAATTATAAATTAATTATAAAAAATCGGAACGGATTACGGGTCTAAATCTTAAAAACTATTGAAATATTTATTTCAATAATATAGAGACGCGATTAATCGCGTCTCTACAAAATTATTCTTCTAATCGGATGTCTAAACCTAAACCTTTTAATTCGTGCATCAATACATTGAATGATTCTGGTAATCCTGGTTCTGGCATCGATTCTCCTTTTACGATTGCTTCGTAAGTTTTGGCTCTTCCGATTACGTCATCTGATTTTACTGTTAAGATTTCTCTAAAAGTAGAAGATGCTCCATAAGCTTCAAGTGCCCAAACTTCCATCTCTCCGAAACGTTGTCCACCAAATTGGGCTTTTCCACCCAATGGTTGTTGCGTTATCAAAGAGTAT
>JAYWEG010000297.1:0-7065 GCA_043779445.1 Bacteroidota bacterium | reverse complement strand
AATTAAATTTTAAGACCAATTTTTATGTTTACAAATGTAACTACATGTTTGTTTACATTTGTAATCTAATCTTTTAATTCATGAATTACGAAAGAGTTTACATAAGTAACAAACAAGAAAAATTGTTTGGCAGATATATTACCTTACAAGATATTAAACCTATTTTAGAAAATCTGAATACTAATAATCAGTTACAGACAATTGGATTTTCCGTCGAAAATAAACCGATATATTCATATACTATCGGAACAGGAAAAACAAAAATTCTCATTTGGTCCCAAATGCACGGTAATGAAAGTACCACTACAAAAGCAATATTTGATTTTTTGAACGTATTACATACTAATTCTGGAAAGGATTTTAAAAAGAATTTTACATTTTGCATTGTTCCAATGCTCAATCCCGATGGAGCAAAATTATACACTAGGGAAAATGCCAATCAAATAGACTTAAATCGAGATTTCATAGACTTATCGCAACCAGAAAGCAAGGTCTTACTTAAACTATTTCATAACTTTAAACCTGATTATTGCTACAATATGCACGATCAACGAACAATATATGGGGTTGGAGAAACAGGAAAGCCTGCAACAGTTTCTTTTTTGGCACCTTCGTTTAACGAAAATAGAGACTTTAACGCTAGCCGAGCAAAAGCAGCGCATATTATTTCACAAATGAATTTGGAACTTCAAAAACTTATTCCTGGTCAAGTGGGTCGTTTTGACGACGAATTTAACCCAAATTGCGCAGGAGAAACCTTTCAAATGCTAGGTGTTCCTACCATTTTGTTTGAATCAGGTCACTTTCAAAATGATTATGATCGTGAAATTACTCGAAAAATGATTTTTGTTGCATTATTGACAAGTTTTGATGTTATTAACGAAACCGATGTAGTTTTGTTAAATAATAATGATTATTTGAATATTCCTCAAAACAATCCATGTTTTTTTGATTTTATTTTTAAAAATGTAAAAATTAATTATGATAATACAGAAATTACTTATACTTTTGCAGTTCAATTCACCGAGGAGTTATTAGAGAATAAAATCTTTTTTAACGCTTTTATTGCAAAAACTGATGATTTAGGAAGTTTTTTCGGACATGTAGAAATTGATTGTGAAAACTCAATGTATTCCGATGTTTTCCAAAACTTTCCAAAAATAGATTCACGTGCTAATTTTCAGATAGAAGATCATGTTTTTGCAAAAAATGGAGTTGTTGAATTGTTGCAAAAAACTAAAAACTAAAAAAAAACAAACTACTATGAGTAAATTTCGATTAGACGAAGTTGACCATCAAATTCTTGACATGTTGATTGACAATACTAGAATTCCCTTTACAGATATTGCAAAAAAATTATTAATTTCTGCTGGAACAGTTCACGTTCGGGTTAAAAAACTTGAGGATTCTGGAATTATTACTGGATCATCATTGACACTTGACTACGAAAAACTAGGGTATTCTTTCATTGCATACGTTGGGGTTTTCTTGAATAATACGTCGCAAACAAAATTTGTACTACAAAGAATTCAGGAAATTCCTTTTGTAACCGTGGCGCACGTTACTACAGGAAAATTTAATATTTTTTGTAAAATAAGAGCAAAAGATACCAAACATGCAAAAGATGTTATCTTCATGATAGATGATATTGATGGCGTTTACAGAACAGAAACCATGATTTCGCTAGAGGAAAGTATCAACGATAAAAAACGTTTGATGCATACCATTTTTAAAAACATGTAAACATTTTAAAAATTATATTAAAACCTCAAGTTTGTTCTTGAGGTTTTTTTTTGGTAGTTTTGAAAAAAAATATAAAAAAATGAATTCGAATCAATTGCCAATAAACGAATATCCAGATTTTTTTGGAACCTACATCAATGCTTTAAAAGAAGTGGAACTCAAAGAAGAGTTAGAAATTTGTTTACACGAATTCATAAAATTTGTTCAAAATATTCCTTTGGACAAGTTCGATTTTAGATATGAAGAAAATAAATGGACAATCAAAGAAATTATTCAGCATTTGATTGATACAGAAAGAATTATGAGCTATCGTGCTTTGCGATTTTCTAGAAACGACAAAACACCGTTGCCTGGTTTTGACGAAAATAATTATGTTAATAATACTGATGGAAATTCAAGAAGTATTCAAGATCTATTAACCGAAATGGCGGTTGTGCGTCAATCTACGCTTTCACTTTTTAAGTCTTTTTCTGAGGAACAGCTACTAAGAATTGGAACTGCATCTAACAAAGAAGTTTCTGTTAGAGCGCTAGGATTTATAATCATTGGTCATCAAAAACACCATCAAAAAATATTTCAAGAGCGATATTTAGATGCAATTCTATAGTTTATTGAAATTTAAAACATACAAATGGATTCAATTCACTACATAAGTTCGGAAATATTAACGTTAGAAAAACTAAACGAAATAGTATCTTTCAATAAAACATTGGAATTATCCATTGAATCTAAAGTAAATATTCAAAAGTGTCGAGAATATCTCGATGCAAAAATGAAATCGAATGAAAAACCAATCTATGGAATAAATACTGGTTTTGGTTCGCTTTGCAACATAAAAATAGATGACGAAAATCTATCCAAACTTCAGGAAAATCTTGTAAAATCTCATGCATGTGGAACTGGGGAATTGGTTCCAAATGAAATTGTTAAATTAATGTTGTTGTTGAAGATACAGTCACTAAGTTATGGACATTCAGGAGTTCAACTTCAAACCGTAAATCGTTTAATTGAATTTTATAATAATGATATTTTACCGATAATCTACACTCAAGGTTCTCTTGGTGCCAGTGGCGATTTGGCTCCTTTGGCACATTTGTCTTTACCAATTCTTGGATATGGCGAAGTTTGGTTTCAAGGCAAAAAAGTGCATTCTAGCGAAGTTCTAAAAGAATTCAACTGGAAGCCGATTGTCCTAAAATCTAAAGAGGGCTTGGCCTTGCTCAATGGAACACAATTTATGAGTGCTTATGGCGCACATATTCTAATTAAATCATTGAAATTTAATTATTTAGCTGATTTAATAAGTACGATTTCATTAGAAGCATTTGACGGAAGACAAGAACCATTCAATGAACTAATTCATTTTATTCGTCCACACAAAGGTCAAATTGTAACTGCAAAACGTGTAAATGAATTTTTAAAAGAAAGTCAAATCATTAATCAACCTAAAATTCACGTTCAAGACCCCTATTCTTTCCGATGTATTCCTCAAGTTCACGGCGCAAGTAAAGATGCCATTGATTATGTAAATAGAGTTTTTAAAACAGAAATTAATTCTGTTACCGATAATCCAAATATTTTCATTGAAAGTGATCAAATCATCTCTGGCGGAAATTTTCACGGACAACCATTGGCATTAGCCTTAGATTTTATGGCAATTGCTCTATCAGAATTGGGTAGTATTTCGGAACGAAGAACCTATCAATTAATATCAGGATTGCGAGGTTTACCGGCTTTTTTAATAGATAACCCAGGACTAAATTCGGGTTTAATGATTCCGCAATATACCGCGGCAAGTATTGCCAGTCAAAACAAACAATTGGCAACTCCAGCAAGCGTGGATAGTATTGTGTCGAGCAACGGGCAGGAAGATCATGTGAGCATGGGCGCAAATGCTGCCACAAAATGTTTGCGAGTTCTAAATAATTTAGAACGAATTTTAGCAATAGAACTCATGAATGCCTCACAAGCCATTGAATATAGACGTCCATTGAAATCCAGCGATTTTATTGAAATGTTTTTAAAATCCTATCGCTCAGAAGTTCCATTAATTAAAGAAGACCGAATTTTGCACTATGATATTGAAAAATCGGTTGATTTTTTGAATAGTTTTAGTATTGAATTGGATTTTTAGTTTCCTCCGACTAAATTTTTATGATTTTTGCGACGCTTATAGTGAGTTTGGACCAAGTTTTTATCTCCAGAAATTATACTAATATTTCCATCAATTTCCAGCATGGCAAGTTTAACATCAGAAAAAGTTTCTACGCCATGTTCACGCATGGCTTCTTTCAATTCATCATTAGAAATATTTAGTTTGCTCAATGATTTGAAATCTAAAATGCCATTATGAATCAATATTTCGGGTTTTTCGAGCATAAAATCACTAAATTTTTTGTATTTATACATTAATTTTTTCAAAACAAAATTAATAACAAACAAAATACTTGCAGCAATAATTCCGCCAACAAGGCTCGTGTTTTGTCCCACCATGGCGTTTTGTACGGCATTACTAATCAGTAAAATAAGAATTACATCGGCAGTGTTGAGTTGTGATAATTCTTTTTTACCAAAAATACGTAAAGCAATAATCATAAAAAGATAAACCGATGCAGACCGAGCAATAATTTCTAAATAGTCGTTCATTTTATTTTGCTATTATTATGCCTTTTGAAATAAGTGGGCTTTTAAAATTCTTCTCAATGGCTTCAATCATTTCTCCTGCAATATCTTTGTTTGTTGCTCCTTCAATGCCTTCTAAACCAGGCGATGAGTTCACTTCCAGCAACAATGGACCTTTCGATGATCGAATAATGTCTACACCTGCCACTTTCAAATCCATGGCTTTGGCGGCTTTTATTGCGATTTTCTTTTCCTCTGAAGTTGGTTTAATAATTGATGCTGCGCCACCCAAATGAATGTTGGCTCTAAATTCTCCTGGCAAGGCTTCGCGCTGGATTGCAGCCACTACTTTTCCGTCAATGACAAACAGCCTCAAATCTTTTCCGTTTGCTTCTTTTATAAATTCTTGAACTAAAATATTGGCATTTAAACTCTTGAAAGCATTAATTACAGATTCTGCTGCTTTTTTTGTTTCGGCTAAAACAACTCCTTTTCCTTGTGTGCCTTCCAAAAGTTTTACAATCAAGGGTGGACCTCCAACCATTTTAATCAAATTATCGGTATCTAAAGGCGAATTAGCAAAACCAGTAGTTGGAATCGCAACATCATGATTCAAAAGTAATTGCAACGAAAAAAGTTTATCTCGAGATTGCGTAATTGCTGCTGCAGAATTCAAACAAAAAACCTTCATGGCTTCGAATTGCCTAGTCAATGCGCAACCATAAAAAGTGATGCTTGGTCTAATTCTTGGGATTATGGCATCAAAATCATCTAAAATTCTTCCGCCACGATAATGAATTTCGGGTTTCGTGGCATCAAGTTTCATATAACATTCCTTAATGTTCAAAAAATGCATTTCGTGCCCACGAATAGTCCCAGCTTCCATAATCCGTTTGTTACTATATAATTCTGGGTTACTGGCAAGTACACCAATTTTGAATCCTTTTTTAGTTTCTTCAGAATTTTGATAAAACGATTTTAGAGTTTCTAGTGACGGTTCACCCAAAAGATATTTTTGCTCTGGATCAACTAAAACCCTTCCAGACATGGCTTCGCGCCCTAAAAGCATCCGAAAACCCATCGAATCTCGATTGGTTAAAGTCATTTCAATCATCCAAGAATCTTCGCCAATTTTCAATTTAGACTGTATCACATAGCGTTGTTCTCGAAATCCTGAAGAACTTTTTACGATACGTTTGTCCACTAGTGGCGCTTCGCAATGAATCACCGTTTTGAGGTTATTCTGAATTGGATTAATATCGAATTTAACCCAGTTTTGATCATTTTTTATAAAAGGAGCAATGTTAATGGCGTGCAAAGCCGAAGTTTTTGCTCCAGAATCTACTCTTGCTTTGATGGTATGTAATCCTAGTTCTGGAAAAGAACACCATTCTTCTGAACCAAGAATCAACTTGTTTTGTAACATTTGTTTATTTTTTTTCAAAATCAAAAATACTGTTTTTTTTGAAGTTTGAGATTAATTTAAAATTAAAAAGTAAATTCCATTTCAATGAATGCAATTATTAAATTGTTTTTATACATTTATAATCTAAAAAAAATCTAATGAAAAACACCATCCTTTCAATTTCAGTACTCTTTTTATTAGTTTCTTGCTCTCAAAAAGACAACAACAAATCGTTCGACAAATACAAAAATACTTTTGTAGAAAACCTTTGGAAAATCAGTCCAGACTGGGCGTCGAGTCAAGGCTATCATAAATACGATGCTGTTTTGATCATCCCAAATATCGAATTTCGAGAAACTCAAATGAGTTTCATTAAACAAAATCTAGATTCATTAAAAAAATATCCAATAAATGATTTGAACGAAAACAACAAAACCGATTTCTACATGATTAAAAATCAATTAGAAAGCATGGATTTCTACATCAACGAATATAAATCATATCAATGGAACCCATCAGAATACAACGTTTGTGGCGCATTTTCAGAAATCCTAAACGGTAGTTACGATTCTTTAGACAACCGATTAAAGAATTTCAATCTAAAAATGTCGAACATTCCCGCTTTCTATGAAGCCGCAAAAGTAAATATCAAAAACCCAACGCTGGAGCATACACAACTTTCTATAGATCAAAACCTTGGCGGATTATCCGTTTTCCAAACAGATTTAGTTAACGAATTAGCAAAAAGCAAATTGTCCGAACCAGAAAAGCAGGATATTTTATCAAATGCTAAAAAATCCGAAATGGCAATTTTAGATTTTACAGATTGGTTAAAAAAATTAGACAATACTACTCCAAAAAGTTTTCGCTTAGGAACCGATTTATATGAGAAAAAGTTCAATTTCGATATTCAATCGGGTTATTCTTCAGACGGAATATATCAAAAAGCGGTGCTTCACAAAACAGAATTGCACGACAAAATGTTCGAATTATCAGAAAAATTATGGACAAAATACATGGGCAATGCCACAAAACCAATGGATAGATTGGCACAAATCAAACAAGTCATCGACAAAATTTCGTTGCAACACACCACGCCCGAAAATTTTCAGTCCGAAATCGAAAAACAAATTCCAGAACTGACAGCCTACGTCAAAGCAAAAAATCTATTGTACATCGATCCATCTAAACCATTGGTGGTTCGAAAAGAACCCGATTATATGGCGGGCGTAGCAGGCGCAAGCATTTCGGCACCAGGACCCTATGACAAAAATGCCAATACCTACTACAATGTC
>JAYWEG010000296.1:0-7096 GCA_043779445.1 Bacteroidota bacterium | reverse complement strand
CCCATTTTAGAAAATACGGAATGGCAATTCCCAACGATGCTATTTTTGAAAATTTTACGAGATTGAATGTTGTTTTAGAATTTTTTAAACCAGAAACTATTATTTTTTTAGGAGATTTGTTTCATAGTAAAATTAATATGGAATGGGATTTGTTTGCCAATTGGATCAAAATAATCAAGCAAGAAATTATTTTAGTAGAAGGCAATCACGACATAATCTCAAAGCACAATTATGAAAATTTGAATATTAAAATTTATCCCGAATTGATTCTTGATAATTTTTTATTAACCCATCATCCAACAGAAAGATATAACTATTTCAATTTTTGCGGACACCTTCATCCGGGAGTTAGATTGAAAGGCATTGGAAAGCAATATTTGAATTTATCTTGCTTTTTCCAAAAACCAAACCAAATGATTTTGCCTGCTTTTGGCGAATTTACAGGTAATTTTTATTTGATACCAACTGAAAAAGATTTTGTTTATGGAATTACTAAAGAAGAAGTTTTTCTAATTAATTCCTAAATTTTTACTTAAAACGGATAACCAATTGCCAAATTAAAAACCAAGTTTTCATTACGCCATGAACTATTTCCGAAAGAAATTCTATCAATGACCCAACGATTTCCATCAGGCAAATAGGGTTTTCTGAGCGGAAATGCTATATCAGTTCTTAATACTAAAAACGAAAAATCGAATCGCAAACCAACACCAGTTCCTACTGCAATTTCGTTTAAAAAATCTTTGGAGAACTTTGAATTTGGTTTATTTATATTGTCATTGAGTAACCAAATATTTCCAGCATCAACAAAAATTGCTCCGTTCAACCATTTGTAAATATTGGCTCGATATTCGGTAGAAAATTCCAATTTTACATCGCCTGATTGATCTGGTAAAAAAGAATTTATTGCAGTTTCTTTAAAACTTCCTGGACCAATGGATCTGGCACGAAAGGCACGTAAACTATTAGTTCCGCCATTAAAAAATTGTTTTATAAATGGTATTTCAGTCGAATTTCCGTAAGCAAAACCAACACCAGCAATCAATCTGCTTGCAATTAATGATTTTTCAGTTAATTTGATATAATGCTTAAATTCATTTTCTAATTTAATAAATTGACTAAACGGAACACCAAAAACTTTGGTTGTGTCCCCATTTTTTATATTGGAACCAGCAATTAATCCAGTAATATTTGCAGAAAAATCGGCGCTCACTTTATTGTAAAAAGTATGTTTCTTTTTTTGCATCATATTGCTGTAGATATAAGCATACGTTGGTCCGAAAATTAATTGTTTTTCGATTACTTTACCCAATGATGGATTTACAGCGATTTTGGTTTTATATAAATCGGTAACATTCTGTGGACTTGCGAAAGTGATTTCTGTAATATTTAATTCGTGATCTTTGCGTTCGTTTTCTTTCCATAAATAACCAAATGATGCTTTAAAGGTCTGTAATGAATACAGTTGCGTTCGGTTTTGATATTCGTATCCTAAAGTGGCTTTAGTTTTTGGAACAAATCCGCTTGACGAAGTGAATTTGAATGGTGCAATAATTCGTGGCCATAACAAGTTGGCTTCTGACCCAAATCTATAGACATTAAATCCGTTATTCTCGCCAGAAACCTGTACTTCAAAACCACCAAACGCGGAAATTGTAAGCAATTCTGCACCATGAAATGTATTACGATTGCTCCAACTCACATTCAATTCGGTTCCTGTGTAATTTGCCGAATTGGTTTTTCCTAACAACTCAACTCGGATCGATTTTCTAGGAAACGGAGTCAAATAATAATAAACATCTAAACCGTTTTTTAATGAATCTGAAATTTTGAATTGATTTTTTACAAATTTAAAAGTTCCTAAACTGACTAATCTATTTAAAGATAAATTGTGATTGGTTCTATTGTACAAATCGCCTTTTTTAAAATATAACGTTCGGTCAAAAATTCTTGGATTAAAATTATTTTCTGTATCGTAAATAACAAAATCATTGTGTTTTGTTCCAATGTTCAAAATGCTATCTTGATTTAAAACATATTGAGGGTAAACATTTATTTTATTAATTTGATAAGCATTTTTTGACTTTTCGGGAGTTTCTAATTTTATTTTTATAATTAAATCGACTTCTTTTCGACCAACGGTTGAATCAACTTGAATTTTGAGATAATCTGCATTAAAAAAGAAAAACCCTTGTTCTTTTAATTTAGAATCTAATCGAATTCTTTCTGCTTTTATTTTATCTAAATTGTATGCTTCGCCAATTTTTAGAAAACTTTTATCTTGATTTTTAGAAATTTCGATTGAAATTTTAGAGCTATCATTTGGAAATTTAATGGTTTTAATTCTATATTGTTTCTTGGGATTTACAATATATTCTGCTGTTACTTTTTTGCCAATTTGTAATGAATCAGATTTTGAACTTGCATTAAAATAACCATTATTTTCTACATAATTTTGCAACACACTTTTGTTGTAATTCAAATCGACTTTAGAAAATAAAACTGGAGGTTCACCAACTTTATATTTGAGCCAATACCAAAATCCTTTTTCTTTCGTGACTTTTCCTGCCCAATTATAGATTAATAATTTGGGTCGCAAACCCAATATTTTTTGATTCGGAATGGGTCGAATTAATTTTTCTAATTCGGATTTCAATTTTTTTCTTTCTTTTCTAGAATTGGAATCATTTTCGATTTTTACACTGCCACCAACATATAACAATTCGCCTTCTTGCAAATATTTTGTGGTGCTGCAAGAAGTTGAAAAAAGTGTAATTAATAATATGTAAAAAATATTTTTCATGGAATAATTTTGTTTAGAATTACGATACGCGTTAGGGATGGAAGGGAAAATCCTTTTTGGCGATTTTTCTTCGCCAAAAAGATTGGAATGACAGCCCGACCTGCAGGGAAACGCCATGAGTAAATAAATTAAATTCATGCTTGAATTATTACATTTTTTTTGCTTTCTGAAACAATTCTTTGAACTTATCATAATCAATCGTGATAATGAAACCCACGCCAGTTTCGACAACTTGCCCTTGTAAGGCCACTTGATATTTATTTTTTCTATAGGCGCGAACTTTGTATCGACCATCTTTAGTCAATTGATAATCAGCAGATAAATCGCCACCAATGGTGCTTTGTTTTTCATTTTCTTGTTTTGAACCTTCCAATCCGAAATTGCTCCCGACAGTAACTTTCAATCGGTCATTTAGCAAAGTTTTAGATAATCCAACATTCAAATCCGTTCGATTTTTCTTTTGTCCAGTGGTATAATCTTCGGTTGCATTAAGATTAAAATCGAGTTCTACGCCTTTTATCAGATCGCCAGCCAAATTATTGAGTTGTTGAGATAAGATTTTACTGGCGCTTTCGCGAGCCAAACCTTGTGCAGTTGTGCCGCCACTTTCGCTGGCAAAAGGGTTTTCACCAATAAACCTGTTGAGCAATAAAAGTGCAAAAACTTGCTTGTTCAATTCATCTGGCTCTTGTCGCAATTGGGCTAATTTGGCTTGTGTGGCGTTGATAATTTCAGTAGAAACCGAGTTGTTACCTTCTGGCAAAATAATATCAAAACTAATATTTGGTTTTAATAATTCGCCTTTCATTTTCAATTCTGTTTCGATCGGAATTTTTTGTTTATAAGTATTTCTCGTTTCAGAATTTAGGTTTCCGAGTTGATCATTTAGCAAATCTATTGGTGCCGTTTCGAGTTTGTAAACCGCTGTAATATTGACATCTGCAGTGGTTGGTTCACCCGTCCAAAGTAAAAAACTGCCTTTCTTGATGTCGAATCTTCGTTTGATTAGGTTAAAACTCATTTCATAACTACCTTCGTTCAAATCATAACGACCTGTTAATGTTGTTTTTCCAGATTGATCAATGCCTCCATTTAATTGTCCTTCACCTTTCAATTTCAAGAAATCGCCGTTGGCCTTGTCAATAATCAGAGATAATTCGGCATCTTTATCAATTTCGATATTTACCGATGCATTGATGCCTTTTATGTCAGATTGACTCAAATTTTCATTGGTTTGAATTGTGCCAAATAATCTTGGATTGTCTTGGTCAATAAATTCTACAATTCCTTCTCTATCAACAATTGAAGGATCGTCTTGCGGCAAAACTATTGTAAATTTCGTGTCTTTATTGATTTTGATATTTCCATCGACAATAGGACTTTTCATTGAACCTTTTAATTTCAAATGATTGTCTAAAAACAAATTTCCATAATACAAATCGTTGTCTTTTTCTTTGGAATTAATGGCATTAAAATTATCAGCATCAAGGGATAAATTGAATGCTAAATTATTAAAATCAGTACTATTTATTCTTCCATCAATCGTTAAATCGTTATTTTTTTCATCTTTAATTTTGAATTTGTTAAATAAAATTTCGTTCTTTGAAAAAACAATTTTATCATTAATTGATTGAAATTTAGCATTCAGTTTTGTGGCTTTAAATCCAACACTGTTAAATTGTAAATCGCCAATTGCATTCGGTTTAGATGCATTTCCGTTTATATTAATTTTTCCAGACAAAAATCCTATACTTTCTTTGATATTATGATCTGTAAAACCTTCTAAACTTATAATATTTAATTTATTAATATCCAATATCATATCTAAAGTATTTGTAGGACTTTTATAATTTCCAGTTAACAAAACCTCATTTTCTTGACCTGATAAAGTAATATTTGCATTATATGTATTAGCAATATTATTATCAACTTTAATGTTTAAATTTCCGACCAACGCATTTTTAAAAATAAAATCATTAATGCTCAAATCTGAAGTAAATAGTGGCGTTTTAAAAATATTTTTTACGATTACATTTCCATTGATTTTTCCATCAATTTGCAATTCTTTTTTTTGTGCAATGTTTAGAATTGTAGCAATTTGAAAATCTTTGAAATCAATGTTTATTGGTGTATTTTGATCATTGGATTGCGATTGAATTTTAATTGAATTGCCCGTTTTAGACAATTCGAAATTGTTTATAAACAAATTGTTTTTGCCAAATTTAATTTTGTTTTCTGGCGAAATTGCCCAGTTTTCATAATTTAATAGCAATTTATTTGAATCGAGAATAATTTCTGAAATTGCATTAGAAGTTGTTAATTTTCCTGTAACATAGTATTTATCGACATCTTTTAAATCTTTAATTTGCAAATTATAATCAAGAACGTCATCTTCTAATTTTCCAAATAAAGTTGTATTTGGCAATTGAAATTGTGAGGTTTGAAAATCATCAATAAAAAAATTATACACCAACGAATTATCAACTTTATTAATTTTTAAAATCGCATTTGAAATGTTATTATCGCCATAAATTAATTTTGGAATGTTACCATTTATAACAATTGAATCATTAATGGAATTGTATTTCCCTGCAATATTTATAGGTTCTAAAGCTTTTAAATTTGGGATTAATTTATACAAGATTGGGCTTTCTTTAATCAAAATATTAAAGGCAAAAGATTGATTATCAATTTTAAATTTGTTTTTTTTTGAATTAAAATTGTAATATTTCGATACAGATTTTTGCAAAGAATTCGTTATTTTCAAAAGTTTGTAATTTCCAGAAATTTCTGCATTTGCAAATTGAGATTTTAATTTTAATGATTTATTTTTTGATGTTGAAACTGCCACTATTGTTATGGAGTCTAGAAGAAATTGCGTTGCAGAATTGTCAACTGTCAATTGATCCAAACTTATTTTTCCGTTCAAAAAATCAATATCAGCCGTTTGAATATCAGCATTTAGTTTGCCTCGAATTTTCATGGGTTTGGCATATAAATTTATTTTTTGCAAATCTGCAAAAGAAATATTTAATTTAATTTTACCAGTTGGATAGTGTTTTTTAAAACTTCCATTCGAAACCAAATCGAAAGAAATATTCTTGTCATTTGAATGTGCAATTAAATCAAATAAACAGTTATTTATTTTTCCATTTAAATTCAAGTTTCTGTAATTATATTGGTTGTAAAAAAACTGAGAAATTGCACCATCAATTTTGATATTTGCCATTTTTGGATTAAATCCAATTCCATTTACATTTGCCTTGAGCGACATTTTACCCAACTTTTTATTTTGAATTAATTTACCTAAATCGAAATCAAAAAATTCGGTTTGAGCAATAAATTGTTCTTTATTTTTTCTTTGATTATTGAATCTGGCATTGATAATATTTGCATTTCCATAACTTGAAACTAGTTTTAAATTGGTTTTAAAATCATCAATTTTACCTTTGAAATCTCCTTGAATTGCAATATTATTAGGAATTGAAATGGTAGTAGGAATAGTATTTTTTGGTACAAATGAGTACATATCTTTGGAAGTTGTTTGAAGATTTTTAATTTTTAAATCAAAAGTTGATTTTTTTAAATATGGCAAACCAATTATTTTTCCAGATAATGAAACATCTGTTTGACCAATTCCTGAAACTTCTAAATTTGGAAAAACAAGATTATTTAATTTACCTGAAATATTTGAATTCAAAGTAATTATGGCATTTTTATTTGATTTAAAAAAATCTAACGAACTAAGATTTGGTGCAAACAGTATTATTTCTTGAATCGCAATTTTACTATTTTCAAAATTGGCATTAATGCCTAAATCCTGAACATTTTTAGATAATTCTGCTATAGATTTATAATTAATTTCGAGATTTTTTTGAATGATTGTTTTTGGAGTTTTCAAATACAAATTTTTCAAAAAAGCCTTTTTTTGACCATAATAAAAATCGGTTTTTAGACTTTGAATTATTATTCCGCATTTTTCTTTAACCGATAATGAATTCATTTTTCCAGAAATGGATTTGGAATTATAATCTAATATTTCAGCAACAAAATTTAGATTTTTTATATTCAAATGATTATAATCGATCCCGTTTTGTATTGAAATGGAATTATTATCATCATAACTAAAATTGATATTTTTAAGATTTGATTTTTCGACTTTGATTTTCCAATTATTTGCAATTTCTTTTTCGACAGTTTCAATTTTTGCTTGTAAATTTTTATCTAAGACAAATGTTCCAGTTGTGTTTTTTAAATTGAGATTTTTGATTTCGATTAATTCATTATTCAAAT
>JAYWEG010000295.1:0-2875 GCA_043779445.1 Bacteroidota bacterium | reverse complement strand
AAGAATGTTTCCCGAAGCGAAATTAAAAATTATCAATGCGCTCAAGGCAAATAAAGAAATTGTAGCCATGACTGGCGATGGCGTTAATGATGGACCAGCACTCAAGGCAGCATACATAGGCATTGCCATGGGCAAAAAAGGAACAGAAATTGCCAAACAAGCCGCATCTTTGATTATCATAAACGACGATTTAGAAAAAATGGTTTATGCTATTTCGATGGGTCGAAAAATATATGCCAACCTCAAAAAAGCCATTCAATTTGTAATTTCAATTCATATTCCAATAATTCTAACCGTTTTTATTCCTCTGGCTTTAGGTTGGAAGTTTCCTAATATTTTTTCACCTATTCACATTATATTTCTCGAATTGGTTATGGGGCCAACTTGCTCGATTGTATATGAAAATGAACCCGTCGAAAAGAACACAATGATACAAAAACCAAGACATTATACAACAACTTTTTTCAATTGGAAAGAGCTTTCAATAAGTATTATTCAAGGATTTGTCATCACTATTGGAACATTATTTTGTTATCAATATGCTATTTATCAAGAATTTAATGAAGCAACAACACGAACAATGGTTTTTCTGGTTTTGGTATCTGCCAATATATTTTTAACCTTGGAGAACCGATCCTTTTATTATTCGATTTTTAAGACTTTGACTTATAAAAATAGTTTGATTGGAATTATTATCGGAATCACAATTTTAATAACTGGATTGATACTTTATATACCAATACTAACAGATTTCTTTTCGTTTGAACATCTTGAAATCTTTCAATTATTGATTGCTGTTGGTATAGGAAGTGTTTCGGTTTTGTGGTACGAATTGGTCAAATTATGGAAACGTAATTTTATAAAATCATAAAAAATGTCAAAAATAGTCACCATAACATTCAGCCCAAGTATCGACAAAAGCGCAACGGTTTTAGTAATGCAACCTGATATAAAAATGCATTGTTTGGCAACTAATTCCGAGCCTGGTGGTGGTGGCATAAATGTGGCAAGAGTCATTAACAGGTTGGGTGGGGATGTTACTGCCATTTTCCCATCGGGCGGATATACGGGTATGTTTTTTAATCATTTGTTGGAAGAAGAAAAAGTGCCGTTTATAAGTATTCAAACCAAAAACGAAACCAAAGAAAATTTTGTAATTCTGGACGAAGCAACTAACAAAGAATATCGTTTTGGAATGCCAAGCAATACACTTTTTGAAGAAGAATGGAAAAACGTTTTAAAATCAATTGAAAATCATAAAAATGTAGATTTTATAATTGCTAGCGGAAGTTTGCCACCTGAAATTCCAGTTAATATTTATGCGCAATTGTCTAAAATCGCAAAGTCAAATAATGCAAAATTCATCGTTGATACTTCGGGCGAAGCATTAAAAAACGCAGTTGACGAAGGCGTTTATTTATTAAAACCAAATCTTGAGGAATTAGGAATTTTATTAAACATTAAAGATTTAAAACCAGAAAATATGGAAGTTGCATCCCGAGAATTAATTAAAAAAAATAATATCGAAATTGTGGTTGTTTCGCTCGGGTCAAATGGTGCAATGCTGTTTACAAAAGATCAAGCCTTTACAATAAAACCTCCAAAAGTAAAAGTAAAAAGTACGGTTGGTGCGGGCGATAGTATGGTGGCTGGAATTGTTTTTGGCTTGTCGAATAATTTGTCTTTAAATGAATGTTTGCAATACGGAATTGCTTGCGGAACAGCAACTACGATGAATTTGGGTTCGGCATTGTGCGAGAGAAATGATGTTGAAAAATTATTAAAAATCATTAAAAAACAGCAATTATGACCACATCATTATCATCGGTAATCAAAAAATTATTAGTAGTTTTTTTAGTGATTTCAGGAATTTATTTTGCTAAAGAATTTTTAATACCCTTGTGTATAGGCGGAATTTTAGCAACCTTATTTCTACCTTTTTGCAATTGGATGGAAAAGAAAAAATTGCCCAAGGGAATTGCAGTTTTTATATGTTTTTTATCCTTATTACTTTTGATTTTTATAATTATTTCACTTTTAGGTTACAAAATTTCGGAACTCATTACCGACATTGAAATTTTAAAACAAAAAGCAATTGAAACTGGTACACGACTTCAAAAATATATTTTTAATCATCTTAATATTTCTATCGACGAGCAGTTTGAAATTCTAAAAAATGAGCAACCATCCTATGCCAATATAGTGCAAATTATGCTTGGTTCTCTAACTGGTTTTTTGTCAAGTTCGATTTTAATGTTAGTTTATTTTGTATTTCTATTATACTATCGCAACCATATCAAAAACTTTTTGGTGCAACTAACTGCTAAATCGCAACAAACAGAAATGCAAGAAATTATTCAAAAAGTAACTTCAGTTTCGCAACAATATTTACTCGGATTATCAAAAATGATTTTTCTACTTTGGATAATGTACGGCATTGGTTTTAGTGTTATTGGTGTTGAAAATGCCATTTTCTTTGCAGTTTTGTGCGGATTGTTAGAAATCGTTCCGTTTGTTGGGAATATCACAGGAACAACATTAACGGTTTTGGTCTCGGCAATGCACGGAGCAAGTCTAGAAGTAATTATTGGAATTTTAATTGTTTATGGCACAGTACAACTCATACAAGGTTGGATTTTGGAACCTTTAATTCTTGGACCTCAAGTAAAAATAAATTCTCTATTTACCATTATTGCATTGGTTTTAGGCGAATTACTGTGGGGAATCACTGGTATTATTCTCGCTATTCCACTCACGGCAATGTTCAAAATTGTTTGTGACCATGTAGAACCTTTAAAGCCATATGGATTTTTGATTGGCGAAATTGTTGTTCCAAAAAAAGAAATTGGAATTGTGGAGAAAATCAAAAAAATGA
>JAYWEG010000294.1:0-7118 GCA_043779445.1 Bacteroidota bacterium | reverse complement strand
CAATAAAAGGCATGAGCCATTGCATTTTGCCAATATATCTTCCAATATGTGTTTCGGTTTCGTAACCATGATGATCTGAATATCCTATTCGCCACTCGGTGCCAATGTTCCATCGGGTGTTGCCCAGCATTGCCATTCCGTCGTTTCCGTTAGTTGCAAAATCGTTTTCGGCCATGAGATGAAACATTCTATCGTCGGCAAAAAGTTTGCGTTGTGCGAGTTTTGGATTTGGTATTTCGGGATTTGCTTCTTGATTTTCATAGGATAAAACTCTGCCCATTCCTGCCATCATATGATATAAAATATGACAATGAAAAAACCAATTGCCTTTTGCGTTTGCGTTAAACTCGATGGTGTCGGTTTCCATTGGCATTATATCCACAATGTTTTTAAGTGGTGCGTAATCTCCTTGACCATTTAATAATCTGAAATCGTGCCCGTGCAAGTGCATTGGGTGTCGCATCATTGAGCCGTTGTATAGCACAATTCGGACGTTTTCACCTTTTTTGATAAAAATTTTATCGGCTTCGGAAACTACTTTGTTGTTTAACGCCCAAACGTAGCGGTTCATATTTCCTGTGAGTTCAAATTTTAATTCCTTTATTGGTGCATCTTTTGGAAGATTTGTTTTGGTTGGCGATTTTAACATTGCATAATTTAGGGTTGTTATGTCCGAAAGTTTATTGCTGTTATAATCGTTTTGGGTCATTTTCATATCGCCCATTTTATCGGTTTTGCTTTTTGCTTCGCCTGTAATTTCGGGATACATTACTACGTTCATATCCATTTGATTTAGGGACATTTGCATTCCCATATCGTCTAGATTTCCGTTCATTTTCATCATTGAGTTCATCATTTTCATTCCGTCAAAATATTTTAGTTTTGGCAAAGGTTCGGTTAATTGTTTTACTCCTTCTCCTATATATAATGATGCGGATTTTGTGCGGTCTTCGGAAGTTGCAAGAAATTCATAGGAAATTTTGTTTGCTGGAATGGTTACAATTACATCGTAGGTTTCGGAAACTGCAACAATTAATCTATCTACTTCGACAGGTTCGACATCGTTACCATCGTTGGCAACAACTGTTATTTTTCCGCCTGCATAGGTTAGCCAAAAGTAGGTTGATGCTCCTGCGTTTGATATTCGTAAACGCACTTTGTCGCCACCTTTGAACTGCGAAACTTGGCTTTCGTTTTTGCCGTTAATTAGAAATTTGTTGTAATATACATCACTCACGTCCATTGCATTCATTCGTTTCCATTCGTTGGTTACTTTGGTTTTGAAGTTTCCGCTTTTTATGGCTTCGGCATAACTTTGGGTTGTGCCTTTTTGGATTGCGAACCAATCGGAAGCGTTATGTAACATTCGGTGAACGTTTTCGGGTTTCACATCTGTCCATTCGCTCAAAATTATTGGAATTGTGGGAATTGTGGGTTCTGTTTTTTTGTTTAAAATCATAGAACCGTACATACCGATTTGTTCCTGTAACCCTGTGTGGCTGTGGTACCAATGCGTTCCGTGTTGAATTATTGGAAATTTATATAAAAATGTGGTGTGAGGTTTTATTGGCATTTGGGTAAGATTTGGCACACCATCGTATTGATTGGGTAACATTAGACCGTGCCAGTGCATTGATGTTTCTTCGTTTAACTCGTTGTGTACATAAATTTCTGCAATGTCGCCTTCGGTAAATGTGAGTGTTGGCATTGGGATTTGTCCGTTTACGGCAATGGCGTGTTTTGGTTTGTCGCCAAAAGTTACAATTGTATCACGAACATATAAATCGTAATGAACGATTTTTTGAGCGAAAATAGTTTGAGAAAGAAACAATAAGATTATTGCTATTTTGAATAATAATATTTTTTTAATTTTCATCTTATTTAAATTTAAAAAAAGGCGAAATATTTTAAAATTTCGCCATTACTATTTATTTGATAGTTTCCACTGTTTTTCCGCAACTTAACATCATTGCGCCGAAATAAGGATTTTTGATTGTATTTTCTTTACTTAACCAATCTGCACCTTTTCCGTCATTTGCCATCGGGCAATGTTGAAAATAAGTTGGGGTTTCTTGTTTAGAAACTTTGATTAATTGGTAAATATTGCTAGAAAGAGTATCGAAATGGTCTCTTTGATGTCCTGAATCTTTTGTGTCTGCAATATGTTCGGCATCTTCTTTAAGATTTGCTATAACTTTCATTAACACCATATGTTCGTCCATTTTTAAAGTTTCCATCTTGACAGCATTAATTGCTGAAAGTAATGCTGATGCTTTTGTCGATGCTGTGTTTCCGTCTGTTTTTACCAAGGCATCTTTTATGGCAAAATAATTTTCGAAAATTGGTTTTAATTGCGATTGTTCTTGATTTCCTGTCATGGTCATTCCAGACATTTCTGTTTTTGGAGTTTCTGTTTTTACGATTTCTTTTTTTGGTCGATTATATTGACAACATTTATCTAATTTAGAATAGGTTTTGTCTGGAGCAAGAAATTTGTCGCTGTCGTAACCAACTAACGCAATACGTTTTAGTATTTCGTCCTGATTGGTTTTTTTAGCATCGTATATTAAGGTTGCTATTTGGGTTTTGTCGTCCCAAGTTACTTTGGCAATACTTTTTAAGTTTCCTGCTTTTTCGATTTTCTTTTTGCACATATCGCAGTTGCCATAAACTTTTGCAGTTTCTGTTTTTGCGTTTTTAATTTGTGCCTCGCTATTTGTGATTGATAACAATAATGTAATTGCTACCAATATTTTTGATATTAGTTTCATTGTAATATTTTTTAATTTTTATAAATAATTGATTGTTTAAAGCAAAGAATTCGCTTTTGATTTGACGGTTTTATGGCTGTCAAAAAAGTGTTTAACCTATTTTTGGAATGAGCCAAATGGAATAAAAACCAGTAGAAATATTGGTTTTTGAGTAATAGAAGTTTTGTTTTTCGGAAGAAAAATCAAAATTATTGTTGTTGAATTTAAAATCGTTGAATATAACTATGCTAAAGTTTACTGTTGAATTTGTGCAAGTTGGATTTCCACATTTTCCTCCGCAACCATTTTCTTTATCTTTTGAGTGGTTTTTGCAACACTCTTTTTTCTCTGTTTTAGATGAAGTTTCTTTTTTGCAACACGATTTTTCTGATTTAGTTCCACAAGCATAACTCGAAGTTGGCAACATAAAAAAGCCAATTGTTAGAATTATTAATAATATGTGAAAGCGTTTTTTCATTAAGTCAAAAATAGTTGAATTATAGTTCGTTTATACCAAATCAAATGTTAAAAAAATTATCCTAAATTATTTATTCTAATTAAAAACCATTTAAAAATTTAGGATAATTAATAAAATTATAATTTACGCTTTTTTGACCAAATCCATTCCGCATTTTGAACATTTACCAGGTTTATCGCTGGTAACTTCTGGGTGCATTGGACAACTATAATCCATTGATGCCATTTTTTTTGTTGATTTCTTTTTGTCCATCATTTTCATTTTATCAGTGCACATTTTCCCACTCATTTCCATACAATCTCCGTTTTTCATTTGCATTTTTGAGCCATCTTTCATAGTACATTCGCCATTTGTCATGCAATTTGTGCCATTTTTCATAGTCATGTCTTTGTCCATTGGCATCGTTTTACCGTCTTTCATGACCATCATTTTTCCGTCTTTCATCATGCAACAATCTTTCATCATTGTATGTTTTTTGGTTGTTTGTGCATTTGCATTTAATGAAATCAACATTAAAAATAATGTTAGCAATGAACCCATTTTTACTGAAATTAATTTTAAACTTTTCATAATATAAATATTTATATTTTTCGTCAGTTCCGCTGTTGCCCAGTCGTCAGTCTCGCTGTTGCCCGATTTATTTTTTTAAGTTTCAAATTTCTTAATCGTAACGCATTTACAATCACAGAAACCGAGCTAAAACTCATTGCTAAAGCCGCAATCATGGGCGAAAGTAAAATTCCAAAAAACGGATATAAAGCTCCCGCCGCAATTGGAACTCCAAGAAAATTGTAGAAAAAAGCAAAAAATAAATTTTGTTTGATATTTCGCATTACTGCATGGCTTAAATTTTTGGCTTTTACAATACCTTGCAAATCGCCTTTTACTAAAGTTATTTTAGCGGATTCTATTGCAACATCAGTTCCTGTTCCCATAGCAATTCCAATATCGGCTTGAGCCAATGCTGGTGCATCATTTATACCATCTCCAGCCATTGCCACAATTTTTCCTTCGGATTGTAATCGTTTGATTTCGTTTAATTTGTCTTCGGGTAAAGCAACAGCAATGAATGAACTCAATCCGAGTTCTGATGCTACAGATTTTGCAGTGTTTTCATTGTCGCCTGTAATCATGATAACTTCAACACCTTGACAGATTAGTTCTTTTATTGCATCTTTACTTGTTTCTTTTATTTTATCAGAGATGGCTACAAAACCAACAGCAACGCCATCAATTGATATATATGATACTGTTTTTCCCAATTTTTGTTCAGCGATTATTTTGTTTTCTAAATCATCAGAAACAGTCGCTTTTATTTGTTCCATTAGTTTTTTATTGCCTAATGCTATTTTTTTATTGGTTACTGTTCCAATAACACCTTTTCCTGCAATGGCTTCAAAATCTTTGACTTCTATTAATAAAATATTTTTTGATTTAGCAAAATTTACAACTGCTTGCGCCAATGGATGTTCGCTATATTGATTTAAAGAGGCAATGTTTTGCAACAAATGATCTTCTTCATTATTTACAGCATATATTTTTTCAACAGATGGTTTTCCTTCGGTAATTGTTCCTGTTTTATCGGTTATCAGCACATTTACTTTATTCATATTTTCTAATGCTTCGGCATTTTTTATCAAAACACCCATTTGTGCACCTTTTCCAACGCCAACCATCACCGACATTGGCGTAGCCAATCCTAAAGCACACGGACAGGCAATAATTAAAACGGCAATTGCATTTATAAATCCGTAAACTAATGCTGGCTCTGGCCCGAATTTTGCCCAAATGAAAAAGGTTATAACAGATGTGAGTACGACGATTGGCACAAAATATTTGGCAATACTATCGGCTAATTTTTGAATGGGTGCTTTAGAGCGACTGGCATCATTGACCATTTTGACAATTTGAGAAAGCAAAGTTTCCGATCCTACTTTTTCGGCAATCATTATAAACGATTTGTTTCCGTTTATGGTTCCAGCAATCACATTATCGGCTGTCTTTTTATCGACTGGAATGGGTTCGCCAGTTATCATTGCTTCGTCAATGCTGCTTTCGCCATCGGTTATTTTGCCATCAACTGGAATTTTATCTCCAGGTTTTACGCGCAATAAATCGCCTTTTTTGATATCGTGAATGGATATTACTTTGTCGTTTCCATCAATTACTAAAGTTGCTTCTGTTGGTGCGAGTTTTAATAATTCTTTGATGGCACCACTCGTTTGGCTATGTGCTTTGGCTTCTAATAATTGTCCTAATAAAACTAAAGTTAAAATAACGGTCGTCGCTTCAAAATAAAGTAAAACTGCACCAGTTTCGGTTTTAAATTCCTCAGGGAAAATACTTGGAAAAAACATTCCCACCAAACTGAACAAAAAGGCAACTCCAGTTCCAATTCCGATTAGGGTAAACATATTCAAATTCCAAGTAATTATAGATTTGAAAGCCCGAACGAAAAACATCGAACAGGCATAAAAAACGACAGGAAGTGATAGAATAAATTGAACCCAATTCCATTTTGGAGCGTCCATTATCTTTAGTAACGGATTATTTGGAATCATTTCTATCATTGCTATGGCAAAAATTGGAATGGTAAAAATCACAGCGATTTTCATTTTTTTAAGCAAATCTTTATACGTTTTGCGGTCTTCGGAATCGCTTGGATTTAATGGAACTAAATCCATTCCGCAAATAGGACACGAACCGGATTGATTTTTGATAATTTCAGGATGCATTGGGCAAGTGAATAGCGTTTTTGCTGTTTCCATTAGAAAATGTTGATAAAATTATAACTTATAAATTTGATGATTTAAAATGAAAATCTGATTATAAAATTCTTTCTGAAATTTGCATAATTCATAGTCTTTTTTAGTGAAAATTCTAAAAAGGATAACCAATGGCTAAATTAAAAACCAAATTTTCACTACGCCAAGCACCATTTCCAAAAGAAATTTTGTTAATTACCCAACGATTTTCATCTTGCAAATAGGGTTTTCTGAGTGGAAATGCCAAATCGGTTCGCAAGACTAAAAACGAAAAATCAAATCGAAGCCCTACTCCTGCTCCAACTGCTATTTCATTGAGAAAATCTTTAGAGAATTTTGAATTTGGTTTATTAATATTATCATTTAACAACCAAATATTTCCAGCATCTAAAAATAATGCGCCATTAATGAATTTATAAATATTGGCACGATATTCTGTTGAAAATTCTAATTTTACATCTCCAGATTGATCTGGCAAAAAAACATTTGTCGAAGTTTCCTTAAAACTTCCTGGTCCAATTGAACGAGCACGAAAAGCGCGTAAACTATTAGTTCCGCCATTAAAAAATTGTTTTATGAATGGCATTTCATTTGAATTTCCATAGGCAAATCCTGCTCCAATAATTATTCTACTAGCAATTTGATATTTTTCGGTCAATTTTAAATAATGTTTAAATTCGTTTTCTAATTTAATAAATTGACTAAACGGAATTCCAAAAACCTTAGTTGTATCGCCTTTTTTTATATTCGAACCTGCAATTAATCCAGTAATATTTGCAGAAAAATCGGCACTAATTTTATTATAAAAAGTATGTTTCTTATTTTTTTGCATCATATTCGAATACGTAAACGAATAAGTTGGTCCAAAAATCAATTGTTTTTCAATTACTTTTTGTAATGCTGGATTGGCTAGAATCTTAGAATTATAAAGTTCAGTAACGTTTTGCGGACTTGCAAAAGTGATTTCGGTAACGTTCAATTCGTGGTCTTTGCGTTCGTTTTCTTTCCATAAATAACCAAATGACGCTTTGAAAGTTTGCAAAGCATATAATTGCGTTCGATTTTGATATTCATATCCTAAAGTTGCCTTGGTTTTTGGAACATATCCGCTTGGCGAAGTAAACT
>JAYWEG010000293.1:0-2883 GCA_043779445.1 Bacteroidota bacterium | reverse complement strand
GTTGTTTTTATTCCGAATGTGGTGCCTGGTGATGTTGTGGATGTACAAACATACAAAAAACGAAAAGCCTATTATGAAGGAAAAGCAGTTAAATTTCACGAATTTTCTGAGCATCGTGTGGAACCCATTTGCGAACATTTTGGTGTTTGTGGCGGTTGCAAATGGCAAAACATGAAGTATGAACAACAACTTTTTTACAAACATAACGAAGTAAAAAATCATTTGCTTCGAATTGGAAAAATAAAATTGCCAGAGATGGAACCTATTTTAGGCTCTGAAAAACAGTTTTTTTATAGAAACAAAATGGAATTTGGCTTTTCGAACGCTCGTTGGATGACCGAAGTTGAGATTAACTCCCAAACGGAGTTCGAAAACAGAAACGCTTTGGGTTTTCATATTCCGAAAATGTGGGATAAAATTTTAGACATTAGCAAATGTCACTTGCAAGCTGACCCATCAAACGCAATTCGAAACTCAATTAAAGAATTTGCGATCGAAAATAGTCTCGATTTTTTTAACCCTCGTGCACACGAAGGTTTATTACGAACGTTAATGATTCGTACGGCTTCGACCGGCGAAATCATGGTTTTGATTCAGTTTTTTGAGGAACAAAAAGAAAATAGAATTAAATTAATGGACTTTTTGGTAGAAAAATTCCCAGAAATCACATCGTTACAATATGTTATTAATGGTAAACCAAACGACACCATTTACGATCAAAAAGTAGTTTTATATAAAGGAAGAGATTATATTTTGGAGGAAATGGAAGGTTTAAAATTTAGCATTAATGCAAAATCTTTTTACCAAACTAACTCGGATCAAGCTTTTGAATTGTATAAAATCACTAGAGATTTTGCAGGATTGTTTGGTAACGAAATTGTTTATGATTTGTATACAGGAACTGGGACAATTGCCCAGTTTGTCTCAAAAAACGCTAAAAAGGTCATTGGTGTAGAATCAGTTCCCGAAGCCATTTTAGATGCAAAAGCAAATGCTGAAAGAAACAAAATCAATAATTGTGAATTTTTTGTTGGTGATATGAAGGTGGTTTTCAATGAAGCATTTATTGCAGAACATGGCAAACCAGATGTAATTATTACCGATCCTCCACGAGATGGAATGCACAAAGGTGTTATTGAACAGATTCTGAAAATTGAACCGCAAAAAGTGGTTTATGTGAGCTGTAACTCAGCAACACAAGCTCGAGATTTAGCATTAATGGATGAAAAATATAAAGTAACTCGTGTGCGACCAGTAGATATGTTTCCGCAAACTCACCATGTAGAAAATGTGGTTTTGCTAGAATTGAGGTAATAGAAATATTATTTTTGAATAACGATTTTTTGATTTCAGATAAATAATGAAAAAAATATTTTTAGTAGTATTAATACTTTGTTTTTCGCTTTCGGGCTGCGAGCGAGATGATGTATGCGATCCAGAAACGCCAACAACTCCCATGCTTGTTATCGAATTTTTTGATACCTTTTTGCAAACAACTCCAAAAACAATAAATAATTTAGCAATTGTAGAAGATGGAAATATGGTTGGCTTTTCCATCACAAGTGGATCAAAAATTAAAATTCCATTAAAAACTCAACTCAATGTAACCAAATTTCAATTTATAAAAGATTATTCTTTTCCTTCAAACGCATTAACAAATGATGATGTTTTAGAATTTAATTACACTAGAAAAAACGAATATATTTCTCGGGCTTGTGGATTCAAAACCGTTTTTACACTCGGTCCTGGATTACCTGTGTTAACAGATCCATCTGCAAATGGAACTTGGATTCAAGGAATTGTTGTTACTCAACCCAATATTATCAATGAAAATGAAACACATATCAAAATTTATTTTTAGTTTTTTGATGGTATTGATTTCAATTTCAATGCTATCTCAAACAAAAAATCTTGAAAATAAAGAAAAAAAGAAAGATTCTTTAACCAAAATTGATCGCTATGGTTTTCGATTTGGGTTGGATTTATACAAATTTTCAAGATCGCTGTATGATAAAAACTATAAAGGTTTAGAACTTGTCGGCGATTACCGGATCCGAAAAAACTATTATCTTGCGGCAGAACTTGGGAACGAAAATAAAACTACTGATGATACTCGACTCAATTTTACTACAAAAGGTTCTTATCTGAAAGTTGGTTTTGATTACAATGCCTATGAAAATTGGCTTGATATGGAAAACATGGTTTATATTGGTTTACGATACAACATTAGTAGTTTTAGCCAAACGTTAAACACCTATAAAATCTATAATCGAGTGACCTATTTTCCAGAAGCTACTAGTTATTCCTCTGGTGAAAAATATGATGGATTGTCAGCGCAATGGCTAGAATTCATTGGTGGAATAAAGGCAAAAGTATTTAATAATGTTTACATAGGATTTAGTGCCAGAGTAAGCATGCTCGTTTCCAATAAAAAACCAGATGGATTTGACAATTTGTATATTCCAGGTTTTGGGAGAACCTATGATGGTAATTTTGGCGCCAGTTTCAATTATACAATATCCTATTTTTTGCCCATTTACAAAAAGAAAAGTGTAATTATTGCAAAAAAGAAAAAGTAAATTATTTTTTTAATTCTCGGCATCAGATTTTTGTTTCATGTCGATTAAAACATTCATTACCTCATCAATATTAATGTCTTTTGTGAGTTCTGTATGCCAATCTTTTCTTTTTTCTGCAAGAACATTGTCTGATTTGATCAAAAATTGTTCTTCAAATGTTGATTTGAAAATTAGTTTATTGCTATAATTATTGATTGGCTCTAACTTTTTTTTCTCTAAAATTTCGGATTCATATTTTTTTCTAAAATCTTCGAGATTTAATTTAACAACATATGGGGTTTTATTTTTTTCAGCATTTTGAATC
>JAYWEG010000292.1:0-2884 GCA_043779445.1 Bacteroidota bacterium | reverse complement strand
ATAAAGAAAAAAACTATCTAAAAATGATTAGATAGTTTTTTATAAATTGATAATTTTTTAGAATCTTAGGTATTTTGAGCTTTGAAAGCAGCAAATTTTTCGATTAGTTTTGGAACAATTTCAAAAGCGTCACCTACAATTCCATAATCTGCAACTTTAAAAAAAGGAGCATCTGGATCTGCATTTACTACAACTTTAACTTTCGAAGAATTAATTCCTGCAATGTGCTGAATTGCTCCAGAAATACCAATTGCAATGTATAAATTTGTTGCAACAGGCTTCCCAGTTTGTCCCACGTGCTCCCCATGAGGTCTCCAGCCCAAATCCGAAACAGGTTTGGAACAAGCAGTTGCTGCACCAAGTGTTTCGGCTAATTTTTCGATCATTCCCCAATTTTCTGGACCTTTCATTCCACGACCAGCAGAGACTACAATATCCGCATCTGCAATCGTAACTTTTCCGCTTGCTTTTTCTACAGATTCCACTTTCACACCAAAATCATTATCTCCAATTGTTGGAGAAAAATCTTCAGTGGTTGGAGTTGAAGCATTTTCGAAAATTCCATAAGAATTTTTTGCTAAACTCAACACTTTCACATCGGTCGAAATTTCAGTTATGTTGAAAGCTTTATTCGAAAAAGCGTTTCTTTTGACTTGAAACGGCGTTGTTGAAAGCGGTAAACCCACAACATTGGATGCAAAACCGGCGTCGAGTGCTACAGATACTAATGGTGCTAAATACAAACTATCTGTTGTTGAAGAAAGTAAAACCAATTTCACATGCTCTTTTTGGGCGGCTTGTTTAATCACATCTGCATACGCTTTTGCTGTAAACCCCGATAATTTGTCGTTGGTTACTTTCAAAACTTTATCGACACCATATTTTGATAATTCCGATACATCACTAACGTTTACAGTAACTGCTGTTACAGAAGTTCCGAGTGATTCAGCTACTTTTTTTGCATAAGAAACCAATTCAAAGGCTACTTTTTTGAATTTTCCTTCTGCTGATTCTGCGTAGATTAATATTGACATGTTTTTTTATTTTAAATGTTTAATTATAAATTTTAAATGTTTTTTTAGAATACTAATTCAAGATTTAAAATTCATAATTTATAATTAGATTACTTTTGCTTCATTGTGTAATAATGCTATTAATTCGTCTAAATTATCAGCAGAAATCATTTTTACTGCAGATTTTGGTGCTGGTTTTTCAAATTTAATTGCTTTTGTTTCTGATGCTGCTGCAACTGGCTCAAGAACCGTTAATGCTTTTGTTCTTGCGGTCATAATGCCCCGCATGTTTGGAATTCGAAGATCTTTTTCTTCTACTAATCCTTTTTGTCCACCTATTATTAAAGGTAAAGATGTTGAAACCAATTCTTTTCCTCCATCGATTTCGCGAGATGCTTTCGCGGAAGTTCCGTCAATTGTCAATTCTGTACATGAATTTAGGAAATTATATCCAAGAATTCCTGCAACCATACCAGGAACCATTCCACCATTATAATCTAATGATTCTTTTCCAGCAATAATCAAATCATATCCTCCATTTTTGATGACTTCAGCAAGTTGTTTGGCAACAAAAAATCCATCAGTTGGATTTGCGTTTACACGAATGGCTTCGTTGGCACCAATTGCTAATGCTTTTCGAAGAGTTGGTTCCGTTTCTGGCCCACCAACATTCACAACGGTTACGTTTGCTCCTTGTTGTTCTTGAAACCAAATAGCTCGGGTTAGTCCAAATTCATCATTTGGATTGATAACAAATTGTACTCCACTAGTATCAAATTCTGAGTCTGAATTAGTGAAATTAATTTTTGAAGTTGTGTCAGGAACATGGCTGATGCAAACTAATATTTTCATTTTTATGTGAATTACTTAAATTGAAATACAAAATTAGAAATAAAAAATGACTTTTATACTATGCTTGCATACTATTTTTTTAATTCTGAAAAAATTTAGTATTTGTTTATCGAATTCATATTTATATTAAATTTTTAAATCAAGTTTAAAGCAGAAAAAATTTATAAAAAATCTAAAATAATGGTTTAAGTGATTAAAAATAATTATTTTTGCATTTCAAAATTTGATACATATAATAAGATATGAGAACAATACAATTTAGAGAAGCGATTTGTGAAGCAATGAGTGAGGAAATGCGTCGTGACGAAACGGTGTATTTGATGGGTGAAGAAGTTGCCGAATATAACGGTGCCTACAAAGCATCTAAAGGAATGTTGGACGAATTTGGAGCAAAAAGAATTATTGATACTCCAATTGCCGAACTTGGTTTTGCCGGAATTGCGGTTGGATCTGCTATGAATGGTTGCCGACCAATTGTGGAATACATGACTTTTAACTTTTCGTTGGTTGGGATTGATCAAATTATTAATAATGCTGCTAAAATGCGTCAAATGACAGCGGGACAATTTCCGATGCCTATGGTTTTTAGAGGTCCAACGGCTTCGGCAGGGCAATTAGGTGCAACCCATTCTCAAGCATTCGAAAACTGGTTTGCTAATACTCCTGGTCTAAAAGTAGTAGTTCCAAGTACTGTTTATGATGCTAAAGGTTTATTGAAAGCTGCCATTCGGGATAACGATCCTGTGATTTTTATGGAATCGGAGCAGATGTATGGCGACAAAGGTGAAGTTCCAGATGGCGATTATACGATTCCGCTTGGAGTTGCAGACATCAAAAGAGCAGGAACTGACGTGACTATTGTGTCGTTCGGAAAAATAATTAAAGAAGCATTTATTGCTTCTGATATTTTAGCAAAAGAAGGTATTTCTTGTGAGATAATCGATTTGAGAACAGTTCGCCCTATGGATCATGAGACTATTTTAGCTTCGGTAAAAAAAACAAACCGTTTAGTTGTTCTA
>JAYWEG010000291.1:0-7143 GCA_043779445.1 Bacteroidota bacterium | reverse complement strand
GGAATAGATGCTGTAGAATTTTTGAAAAAAATAAATAAAAAGTATTTACCAAATTTGATGATTTCTGGATCAGAAAAAAAATCGCAATTACCATTTCTACAAAATCGATTTCAAGAAAACGAAACGCTTTTTTATTTATGCGAAAACAAATCGTGTCTGCAACCAAATAATGATTTCAATGAAATTCTAAAAAAATTAGTATGATATTAAAAAAAATGTAAATTTGTAATCTAACATTAAATCAAAAACAAAATGGGATTCGGAAGTTTTATTAAAGGATTATTTGGAAAAGACAACAAACAAGTTGAGGAAATAGTTGACAAAGTTGAGGATTTTGCAGATTCTGCAATCGAAAAAGGTAAAGAAGTTGCTGGCGATTTAGTCGAAAAAGCTGAAGTATATGTAGATTTAGCAAAAGCAAAAGTTGATGAATATATTCCTGCTGCAAGTGCAACCGTGGCAGGAATTGTAGAATCTGTTAAAGAAACTGCAGGAAATGCGATTGATAAAGCAGGAGATTTTGCAAGTGAAACTGTCGAAACTGTGAAAGAAAAAGTTCACAATTTTACAGAAGAGACTGCAAAAGCAGAGGAGGAAACTCCAAAAGCAGCTGACGAAAACGCAGACTAATAATTAATTTAAAAATAATTAACCTCGCAAATGCGGGGTTTTTTTATGGATTTCTAAAAAAAAACATTAATGTTAAAAAAACATTTTAATCATTTAAAATTGTAACAATTTTGGAAACATTGCGTATAACAACAAATCAAAATCTTTTAATAAAATGAAAAAAATTATCTCAATTGCATTTACAATTTTTGTTTTGGTTATAATGATATATGTTACAATGCCAGTATTTGCTTATGGATTCAATCAATTTCCACTAGTTATATTAGTTTTAGTAATATTAATTTTATTTTTTTCGACAGGAATATCCATTACAAAAGATGGTAAAAGTTTTCGAGCAAACACTAAACCCAGAAAAATTTTCATTTACATTTTATTTGCTCTTCTATTTTACATGATTATTTTGCCATTAATAACCAGTTCGACAATTTTAAGAACTTCGGACTATCAAACTTTGATAGGAAAAGTGAAAATTGGAGATAAAATTTCGAGTCATATAGCTCCTATTTCTATTGATGAAATTCGAGTTGTCGATGAAAATTTAGCCTACTTGTTAGGTGAAAAAATATTAGGATCTCAACCTGCATTAGGCTCGCAAGTTGAATTAGGTGAATTTTGCATTCAAAAAGTTAAGAATGATCTATATTGGGTAGCACCCTTGTTGCACTCAGGTTTTTTCAAATGGTTAAACAATCAAGATGGAACTGCTGGGTATGTAATGGTATCTGCAACCAATGAACGCGATGTAAAATTAGTTCAGCAGATTGATGGGAAAAATATAAAAATCAAGTATCAAAAAAATGCGTATTTTCAAAATGATACTAAACGTCATTTATATTTCAATGGATATAACAACATTGGTTTAACCGATTTCAGTTTTGAAGTTGACGACGCAGGAAAACCGTTCTGGGTTGTAACAAAATATACTAAAAAAATAGGTTTCTCTGGTAACGATGCTACAGGTGTTTTGGTTGTCGATTGTCAAACTGGCGAGATCAAGGAATATTCCATTGCAAATACGCCACTTTGGGTAGATAGAATACAACCAATTGCTTTCGTAGAAAATCAATTAAACGATTGGGGCGAATACGTTAACGGTTATTGGAATTTTTCTAATGCCAATAAATTAAAAATCACCGAAGGATTGACCTTAGTTTATGGCGAAAACCATAAATCATATTGGTACACTGGACTAACATCTGTCGGAAAGGATGAATCTGCAGTTGGTTTTGTTTTGGTTGATACCAGAACTAAAGAAACTACTTTTTATAAACAAGGCGGAGCCACAGAATTTGCAGCCCAAAGTTCGGCACAAGGAAAAGTGCAAGAAAAAGGCTATAATGCTTCGTTGCCGATTCCTTATAATATCAACAACATTCCAACCTATGTTATGACCTTGAAAGACAAAGGAGGATTAGTCAAAATGTATGCTATGGTTGCCATTTCGGACTACACAATTGTTGGTGTAGGTAATACCATGAGAGAAACATTAACTTCCTATAAAAATGTTTATAATACTAATGGAAGCAAAATAAATACAAACAGTTCTTCGACTAAAAAAGTATTAAAATCTTTAATAACTCGTATTCAAAATGATGTCAAAAACGGAAATAGTTTTTATTATTTTAAGGTAAAAGATTATCCAAATATTTTTGTAGGCTCATCTCAAATATCGAATCAATTACCAGTTTCAATCGTTGGTGACAGTATTAAAATTTCTTTTGATGTAGATCTAGAGCAAGTTATAGACGTTTCGACTTTTGAAAATTTAAACCTCAAGCAGAAATAATTTACATCATGTCTGAAAAAGAAAAAATGCTTGCTGGCGAAAACTATTTCAGCAATGATAAAGAATTGGTTTCTGAAAGGCAAAAAGCAAAAAAATTACTTCATAAATTAAATGTTATCGAATATTTGATGAACGGAAATGCTAGACAAATTCTGCGAGAATTAGTGCCGAATTCCAATAAACGACTTTACATAGAGCCTCCATTTCAATGTGATTATGGTTACAATATTTATACAGGGGAAAATGTGTATTTTAATGTAAATTGTGTTGTTCTCGATTCAATGAAAGTAACAATTGGCAACAATGTTTTCTTTGGACCTGGCGTTCAGATTTATACGGCAACTCATCCGTTAAATGCGGTTGAACGCCAAAAAATAGAATATGCAAAACCCGTTTCGATCGGTAATGATTGTTGGATTGGGGGCAATTCAATAATTCTTCCTGGAATTTCAATTGGCAATGGATGCACTATTGGTGCGGGTTCTGTAGTTACTAAAAACATTCCTGATAATAGTTTAGCAGTAGGAAATCCAGCAAAAGTAATTCAGAAATTGTTGTAAATAATTTCAAATTCCAATTAAACCTAATTCAATTTCTTTAGTCATAAGATAAAAACAAACAATGTATAAGCAAAAAATATTTTTAGTTCTATTTTCGATTTTAGTAACAACCACAATTTTTTCTCAAGAAATTAGTCCAAAAAAATGGAGATTTGCTTTTCAATTAGACAATCGTTTTTCGAGTATTCGAAACAATAATATTACAATTTTTGGAGCAAAAGTTGGAGTTCAATACAAAAACCTTACTCGTTTTGGACTTGGAGTATCGTTTATTGTGAATCCAGTAACAATAGAATATTTCAATAAAAAACTTAAGGCCCAAGAAACAAATACTTTGAATTTTTGGTATATTAGTGTTTTTAATGACTGGATTTTATATAAATCAAATCATTGGGAATGTTTTATAACAGAACAAATTGGAACAGGAAACCCAAGTTTTACTAGAGAAGTCAACGACGAAATTGTCTCGGATATAAATATAGGATTGGTTTTAAACGAAATTTCTGGTCAAGTTAATTATAAATTTAACGATTGGATTGGTTTAGGTACAGGTTTTGGATATCGAAATATTTTAAATAAAAATGGACAACTCAAGGACACTTTTAATGCCCCGATTTATATTGTAAAATTAATTATTTATCCTGAAGCATTTTTTAAGAATTAACTTTTACAAATGATGCAATATCTTTTACTTTAGCTATAACTTGGTCAATATCACAATCTAGAGAATCGTTTACCAACACTACCCCCATTCTTCTGTAAGGTCTTGAAGTAGGTTTGCCAAAAATTCTAAAATCAGTTTTTGGTAAACTTGTAATTTTTTCTATACCAACATATGTTGGGTTTTCAGAATTTTCAATTGCTAAAATTACGGCACTTGCACCTGTCTTTTCTAAAATAATTTCGTGAATTGGCAAACTCAAGATGGCTCGTAAATGTAATTCGAATTCATTAAAATTTTGCGTTCCGGCCAAAGTTACCATTCCAGTATCGTGAGGACGTGGTGATAATTCGGAGAAATAAACTCCATCATCTGCCAAGAAAAATTCAACTCCAAAAAGTCCTGCACCACCAAGTGCTTCAGTAACTTTTTCTGCCATGTCTTGAGCCTCGAACAAATCTTTATCTGAAATCTTGGCGGGCTGCCAACTTTCTTGATAATCGCCACGTTCTTGTCGATGGCCAATTGGTGCACAAAACAACGTTGGATTATTGTTCTGAACAACTGTCAACAAAGTAATTTCGGAATTGAAATTTACAAATGCCTCGACAATTACTTCAACTACATCGCCACGTGAACCTTTGACAGCATACAGCCAAGCATCTTCAATTTGCGACAATGATTTTATGGTCGATTGTCCTTTTCCAGATGACGACATTAATGGTTTCACTACACATGGCATTCCAACTTCGGCAACAGCACATGTTAATTCGTCGAATGATTTTGCATAACGATAATTGGCAGTTTTTAAACCTAATTCTTTTGATGCTAAATCACGAATAGCTTTTCGATTCATCGTAAAATTTGCCGCTTTTGCAGAAGGAACGACTATAATTCCTTGATTTTCGTAGTCATAAAAACGTTCGGTTCTGATGGCTTCTATTTCTGGAACAATAAAATCGGGTTTGTGTTTGGCAACAATTCTATCCAATTCTGATCCATCAAGCATATTGATAACTTCAAATCCATGAGCAACTTGCATCGCAGGAGCATTTTCGTAACTATCAACAGCAATAATAGTTTGACCAATGCGTTGGGCGGAAATTGTAAATTCTTTTCCTAATTCGCCCGAACCTAACAATAATATTTTTGCCATTTTTTATACAAGTGATTCCTTAATTCTTTTCATTGCTTCGGTCAATATTTCTTCGCTTGTTGCATAGGATATTCTAATGCAATTTGGGTTTCCAAAAGCATCGCCAGTTACTGTAGCTACATTAGCTTCGCCTAATAAATACATCGAAAAATCATCTGCATTATTGATGGTTTTTCCACGTAAAGTTTTTCCGAAGTAATACGAAACATCCGGAAAAATATAAAACGCACCTTCTGGAATATTTAGTTTAATTCCTGGAATTTCTTTTGCCAAACCAACAATCAAATCTCGGCGTGAGTGAAAAGCGTTTACCATTTCTTTCAAAACACTTGGATTAGCATCTACCGCTGTTATTGTGGCTCTTTGCGCAATTGAATTTGCTCCAGAGGTTACTTGTCCTTGTAATTTTGTACATGCTTTTGCTATAAATTCTGGTGCTCCAATGTAACCAATTCTCCAACCTGTCATAGCAAATGCTTTGGCAACACCATTAACTGTTACGGTTCTTTCATACATTCCTGGAATAGATGCAATACTGCAAAATGTTCCAGAAAAAATGATGTGCTCATAGATTTCATCTGAGATTACTAAAATATCTGGATATTTCAATATGACTTTTGACAATGCCGTCAATTCTTCACGATTATAAACAGATCCACTAGGGTTGCATGGAGAACTGTACCATATCATTTTAGTTTTTGGCGTAATTGCTGCTTCTAGTTGTGCAGGTGTCATTTTGAAATCATTATCAACAGATGTGGGAACTTCAACCGGAATTCCACCAGACATTTTAATTATTTCGGAGTAAGAAACCCAAAATGGTGCTGGTAATATTACTTCATCGCCTTCGTTTAGTAGAACTTGTGCAAGGTTGTATAATGATTGTTTGGCACCTGTAGAAACTACAATTTGCGAAGGTTTATACTCTAAATTGTTGTCTCTTTTGAATTTTCTGCAAATGGCTTCACGCAATTCTAAATATCCTTCGACAGGTGTATATTGCGAATAATTTTCGTCGATGGCTTTTTTTGCTGCTTCTTTTACAAAATCGGGAGTATTAAAATCGGGTTCACCCAAACTTAAACTAATAATATCTTTTCCTTGAGATTTCAATTCTCTTGCCAATGCTGCCATTGCCAAAGTTTGTGATGTGGATAAATTATTGATTCTGTCAGAAAGAAGATGTTCCATTTGTTGTTTTTATATTTGATGTTGTAAAGATAATTTTAAAATAATTTTAAACAAAAAAAAGAGAGGTTTTTGCCTCTCTTTAAGATATTTATTTATGCAGCAATTAAAGGTTTTTGTCCCAAATCTTTCAAATGTTTGAAATGAGCAATTACGGCACTTGTCATAGTTTCATATTCGAAATATGGCAAATTACATTCTTCTGCAGTTTCTTTTACAATTTTGGCAATTTTTCCATAGTGCACATGGCTAATGTGAGGAAACAAGTGATGCTCTACTTGGTGATTCAATCCTCCAGTATACCAGTTTACAAACCAACTTCTTGGAGCAAAATTTACAGTGGTAAACAATTGATGGATGGCCCAAGTATTATCAATTTCATTTGCCTCGTCTGGGTGTGGATTAGTTGTATCATCAGTAATATGCGCTAATTGAAATACTACACTCAATATCAATCCAGCTATATAGTGCATTGCAAAAAATCCAATTAATACTTTCCACCAAGTTACGCCTAAAATCATTGGTAAAGCAATCCAAGTAGTAAAATAAATTACTTTCGTTATAGCTAATGTGGTCCATAATGTAGTTGGGCTTTTTACTTCTCCATAGGACAAATCTCTTTTCAAATATCCATTCATTTGTTTAAAATCTGTAGTGAAACACCAATTAAACGTGAGCAAACCGTATAGGAATATTGAATAATAGTGTTGGAAAGCATGAAATTTTTCCCATTTTGCTTCTTTTGTAAATCGAATTACACGTCCTGCATCTAAATCCTCGTCATGACCAGGAATATTGGTGTAAGTATGATGCAAAACGTTGTGTTGCACCTGCCAGTTATACACATTGCCTGCGAGAATATAAATGCTTCCTCCCATGATTTTATTTATCCAAGGTTTGTTAGAATACGAACCGTGGTTTCCATCATGCATCACATTCATTCCAATTCCCGCCATTCCAATTCCAATTAGCAAAGAAAGTAAAATGAATAATCCAAAATGAATTTCTGGGGTCGAAACTATAATTATGTATGGTGCAGTAAAAAGAGTAAAAAGAATTATTGTTTTCAAATGTAATTTCCAATTTCCTGTTTTGGAAATATTATTATCTTTGAAATAATTGTTTACACGAGAATTCAAAGTTCTAAAAAACTTCATCGCAT
>JAYWEG010000290.1:0-7190 GCA_043779445.1 Bacteroidota bacterium | reverse complement strand
GAAAACTACAAACGTCGAACGACCAAAGAAAGAATCGAATCTTTTAAAACTGCCAATCAAGAGGTGCTTCAAGCCATTTTGCCAGTTGTTGACGATTTTGACAGAGCATTGACAGAAATCAAAAAAACCGATGACAATATATTAATCGTTGGAGTTGAATTGATTTACGAAAAACTAAAATCAACTTTGGTTTCTAAAGGTTTAGAAGAAGTTGAAATTAAAATTGGAGATATTTTCAATGCCGACTTCGCAGAAGCAATTACACAAATTCCATCCCCAAGTCCAAATTTAAAAGGAAAAATTGTTGATGTAATCGAAAAAGGTTACAAATTAGGAGACAAAATTATCCGTTTTCCAAAAGTTGTAATCGGAATGTAAGCCTCCCCAACCCCTCCAAAGGAGGGGCTTTTTAAAATAGAATTCATTATGAAAAAAGATTTTTACGATATATTAGGTGTTTCTAAAAGCTCTACAGAAGCGGAAATCAAAAAAGCCTATCGCAAGAAAGCCATAGAGTTTCATCCTGACAAAAATCCAGGTAATGCTGCAGCAGAAGAAAATTTCAAGTCAGCAGCAGAAGCATACGAAGTTTTGAGCGATCCACAGAAAAAAGCACAATACGACCGTTTTGGTCACCAAGCATTTGACAATGGCGGCAGTGGCGGACGTGGTTACGGCGGTGGCGGCATGAACATGGACGACATATTTAGCCAATTTGGAGACATTTTTGGCGGTGGCGGAAGTTTTGGTGGATTTGGCGGCGGCGGCGGAGGTCAACGTCGAGTTAAAGGTAGCAGTCTGAAAATTAGAGTAAAACTAACTTTAGAAGAAATCGCAAACGGTGTCGAGAAAAAAGTAAAAGTAAAACGTAAAGTTCAAGCGCAAGGCGTGACTTACAAAACTTGTTCTACTTGCAATGGACAAGGTCAAGTCATGCGAGTAACTAACACGATTTTGGGTCGAATGCAATCAGCATCTACCTGTCCAACGTGTGGCGGAGCAGGACAAATGATTGACAAACGTCCAGCCAATGCGGACGCACAAGGAATGATTGTTGAAGACGAAACCGTTTCTATAAAAATTCCTGCTGGAGTTGTTGATGGCATGCAACTAAAAGTTTCTAACAAAGGAAACGATGCACCAGGCAACGGAATTCCTGGCGATTTGATTGTTGCAATCGAAGAAGCCGAACACGAATTTTTGAAACGCGAAGGCGAAAATCTCCATTATGATTTGTACATTAGTTTACCCGAAGCTGTTCTTGGAATTTCAAAGGACATTGAAGCCGTAAACGGAAAAGTGAGAATCAAACTAGAAGAAGGAATCCAATCTGGAAAAATTTTGAGATTAAAAGGTAAAGGAATCCCATCAATAAATGGTTACGGAAACGGCGATTTATTGGTTCATGTTAATGTTTGGACTCCAAAACATTTGAGTAAGGATCAAAGAATTTTCTTCGAAAATAATCTTTCGAATGATAATTTTATTCCACAACCCGAAAAAACAGACAAATCATTCTTTGAAAAAGTAAAAGATATGTTTTCATAATTTTTTTTTGAATAGACCTAAAATCTATTCTTTTTTCCCATCTTTATGAAAATAGAGGTGGGTTTTTTGTTATAATTATTTTTAGATGTAACTTTACAAATAAATAAATATTTGGAATTTGAATCCAGAAAAAAACAAACCTTCAGCACTTCGAGAAAAAGATGGAATTCCTCCACCAGAAATTGTCAATAACAATTCGGCTGCTCAGATTCAATATTATAGAAAAGTACAACCATCATCGAAAGAATTAGTTCAAGGAATTCTATCTGGAAACATTTCTGATTTGAGTCGAGCCATTACGTTGGTAGAAAGTACAAACATTGAACATTTAGAAAAAGCTAACGAAGTAATAAATGCCTGTTTGCCTCATGCTAATAAATCTGTAAGAATTGGAATTACAGGTGTTCCTGGAGTTGGAAAAAGTACTTTTATCGAGGCTTTTGGGTCTTATCTGACTTCAACTGGGAAAAAGGTGGCCGTTTTAGCAGTTGATCCAAGCAGCACAATTTCCCACGGTAGTATTCTTGGAGACAAAACTAGAATGGAAGAATTGGTTAAAAACAAAAATGCTTATATTCGTCCGAGTGCCTCTGGAGAAACTTTGGGAGGAGTTGCCCGAAAAACAAGAGAAACCATTACACTTTGTGAAGCTGCAGGTTTTGATGCCATAATTATTGAAACTGTTGGCGTTGGTCAATCAGAAACTGCGGTCCATAGCATGGTTGATTTTTTTTTATTACTAAAAATTTCTGGTGCTGGCGATGAGTTGCAAGGAATCAAAAGAGGAATTATGGAAATGGCAGATGCCATTGTGATCAACAAAGCCGATGGTGATAATATTCGAAAATCGCAATTAGCAAAAACCGAATTTGCACGTGCATTACATTTGTTTCCTGCAAAAAAATCGGGTTGGACAGCAACAGCTACAACTTGTAGTGCGATTACACATGACGGAATTCAAGAAGTTTGGAATACTATTTGTGATTTTATTGAACTTACAAAATTGAATAACTATTTCTTCGAAAAACGAAAAGAACAAAATCAATATTGGATGCTGGAAACCATCAATGAACAATTGAAAAATAACTTTTTTAATCATCCCGAAATCATAAAACTACTCGAAGAAAACAAAAAAGCGGTGCAAAACGACGAAGTTTCTCCTTTTACAGCGGCTCAAATTTTGTTGAGTAACTATTTTAAAACTTAATTTTATTCCTCATACAAAGAAATTTCTCTATCATAAAATTCATTGGCAAGAACAATCAAGGACTCCATTTCTTGATTTAATTCTCCTTCATCTAGATCTTCGGCTTCTTCCATAAACTCCACTTCATCGTCTTTTAGATTGATTATAAATCTAGGATAATCTAAATGGATAATGAAAATATCATCTGGAAAATCAGTGTTGTCGCCTAGTAAGAATTTTGGTAATTCCATATTTGTTGTTAATTTGGTTATTCGTCAATTTGGTTATTTGGAATCCGAATAAACGAATAACCAAAAACCGAGTCAACATTAAATCTATTTATCGGATAAAATTACTGGAGAATTTTTCCCATTCATGAAGATAACTTTTGCATTTGTAGAAGTTGCTATTTCCTTTTGTGCCTTAATTTGCTCATATTGCAATTGTTTATCGGTTAATCCACTAGAAATAATCCTCTGATAATCAGCAATACCTTGAGCTTCTACTCTTTTTCTTTCTGCTTCTTGTTTTTCTTTTTGTAATACGAATGTCATTTTTTGAGCATCTTGTTCAGCATTTATTTTGCTTTCAATAGATGCTTTTACAGATATTGGTAAATTTATATTTCTTATCAAGAGTTGTTCTAAAATCAATCCTCTTTTTTTGAAATCATCTTCGATTGATTTGAAAATTCGTTGTTGAAATTCGTTTCTTTTGGTGGAATACAATGCAACTGCATCATAATAAACAGCATTGTCACGAATACGGGTTCTTGTAATTGGTCGGACAATTTTGTCAGAATATCCTAAACCGATTTGCTTATAAATTTTCGGAGCATCTAATGGTGAAATGCGATATAAAACAGTTAAATCAATAACAACTTCCAGACCATCATTCGATAAGACTCGGATCGCATCATCACCTTCTTTATCACCTTCATTTTTGATAGCAGACATAGTATAGTTTTGTGTTTGAACATCAAATTCGGTTATGTCCATTAACGGATTAATAAAGTTTAAACCACTTTCTAAAACATCAGGTTGCACACTTCCATAAAGCGATTGTACACCAACTTTACCCGCGTCTATTTGTTTGAAAACACCAGAAAAAATTGCCAAAAAAATTACAACTATTCCAGAAATTTTAAGAATTCCAGAGAAACGTGCAAAAGGATTAGCGACATTTGTTTTAAGAGCGAAACTCATAAAAATTAAAATACTGCCAAGAATTAATAATAGTATCATTTTGTTTTTTATAAAATTAGATTTACGTTAGTTATACGAACAAAATATATAATAGTTACAAATAGTTGAAAATTATTTATGAATTCCTTTTCAAAAGTTTTTTTGTCAAAATTGTAAAGCGAATATACAAAAAAAGTGCCGCTACGGAAAGTCCAGCGAGCAACCCAATCCAAATTCCTGTTGCCTTGAGATTAGTATGTAAACTCAAATAATACGAAATCGGAAACCCGACAACCCAATAGGCTACAAACGTAATATACATCGGAATTTTTACATCTTGCAAACCTCGTAACGCTCCCAAGACTACTACTTGAATTCCGTCAGAAATTTGAAAAACTGCTGCAACCAAAAGCAATTCTGAAGTGATTTTGATGATTTCTCGATTGTCCAAAACTTGTTTAGCATCGTGCATATTTAAAAACAAATGAGGTAAAAAGTTATTGAGTACTACAAATGCAATTGCAAAAACAGTCTCTAAAACTATTGCCATTAAAAAAATTGATCGTGCCACGATTATCAAACTTTTATAATCATTTAAACCTCTTTGATTGCTTATTCGAATCATTGCCGTCACGTTCAAACCCATGGCAAACATAAAAGTTGTAGTTGCTAATGTCAACGCAATTTGATTTGCCGCTTGGCTATTTTTACTAATTGTTCCAGACAACCATATCGCCGCTGTAAACAAAGCCACTTCAAAAAGCATTTGCATTGCTGACGGAAATCCGAGGTTAATAATTTTTTTTAACATCGAGTTTTTAATCTCCTTGAAACTAAAATTCTTGAAATATTTTTTTAAGTCTTTATTATATCTCAATAAATAGTGCATAAAAACAACCATCATAATCCTAGAAATTACAGTTCCCAGAGCGGCTCCAATAATTCCAAGTTTTGGGAAAATCCAAATTCCATAAATCAAAACATAATTAAAAAAAACATGAACAACATTGGTAAAAAAAATGGCATACATGGAGTATTTTGTTTTCGATAAACCATCCGCAAATTGCTTGTAACCTTGATACATAATTACAGGAATCAACGAAAAAGCAACCCAATCAATATATGGAGTTGCCATTTCTACAACGGCTTTGGGTTGATGCATCAGGAGCATTAGCGGTTTGGACAACACAATTAATCCAAACAACGTAACGCCAATTATGGTACACAAAAGTAATCCATGATGAAAAGTTGATCGAATTTTTTTATCGTCTTTTTCGGCATCAGCTTCGGCAATAATTGGAGTAATTGCTGTTGAAAATCCAATTCCAATTGACATTCCAATGAAAATAAAACTATTACCAAGCGAAACCGCAGCTAATTCTGTAGAACCTAAATTCCCAACCATAAAATTATCAACAATACCTATAAGCGTATGACCGAGCATTCCCAAAACAACTGGAATTGCAAGTTTCATATTCGTAGAAAACTCATTAGTATATTTAGAAAATGACATTTTTATAATTTTCTGCAAAGGTAATTTACTAAATTCGAAAAGTAGCTCTTTTTACAAAATATAAAATAAATTTCTAAAATATTCGTTTTAACACTTTAACTCAATAAATATTGTACAATATATGAAATCAAATTACATAACTTTTAAACTATTTGATTATGAATATTTCACAAAAAATTATATTTCTTTTTATCTCTTCAACAGTTTTAGTTACAACTGCTAGCGCACAATCTAAAAATTACAATCGAGGATTCAAATTGGGAATTGGACTTGATTTGGGTTATTCGTCAAACGATCCATACAAAATGGCTTTAGGTTTTGATGGCAGACTACAATATGATTTTTCTAAACGATATTCAATAACTTTAACCACTGGTTTTACTAATATTTTTGTTGATGGTGAAAACAATGATTTAGGTATTATTCCAGTAAAACTAGGTTTCAAAGCCTTTATTTGGAATGATGAGTTTTATGTTATGGGCGAAGGTGGTGCCGCATTTTCGGTTACTAATAACTACAATAAAAACTCGGTAATCATAGCGCCAAGCTTTGGATATGCTACTAAATACATTGATTTTAGTTTGCGTTATGAGATATATACAGATTTTCCATATCAAACCATCGACAACACCACCAAAACTGGTTTTGGGCAACTTGCTTTGCGATTAGCCTATGGTTTTAGATTGTAAAAATTTGTATTTATAAAAATAATTTTATAAGTATATTTGTCGGGTGCAACTCTCCATAATCATCCTCAACTACAACGTTCGATATTTTCTCGAACTTTGTGTTATTAGCGTTCAAAATGCTATTCAAAACCTTGATGCCGAAATAATAGTTGTTGACAACAACTCATCTGACGACAGTTGTGCGATGATTAAAACTCGTTTCCCAAACATCAAACTTATTGAAAATAAAGAAAATACTGGTTTCCCAAAAGGTAATAATATTGGAGTTGCTATTGCAAACGGCGATTATATTTGTATTCTCAATCCTGACACTGTAGTTGCAGAAGATACTTTCGAGAAAATCCTAAATTTTATTAACAAAAATAATCAAGTTTCCCCTTTCGTGACTAAGGAGATTGGAATAATTGGCTGCAAACTCATAGACGGAACTGGAAATTTTTTACCAGAGTCCAAACGAGGTGTTCCTACCCCATTTGTAGCATTCACAAAAATATTCGGATTGTATAAAATTTCGAATTTATTTGGGAAGTATTATGCACAACATCTTACAGAAAATCAATCGGGCAATGTCGAAATTTTAGTGGGTGCATTTATGGTAATGAAACGGGAATTATATTTACAAAATGGAGGTTTCGACGAAAAATGTTTTATGTATTCAGATGATATTGATTTAAGCTATATAGTTGGTCAAAAAGGTTATCAAAACTATTATTTTCATGAAACATCAGTCATTCATTACAAAGGCGAAAGTACCGTGAAAGATGGAACTTATATGAAACGCTTTCAAGAAGCGATGAATTTTTTCTATAAAAAACATTTTACAGTATCAATTTTCTTTTTGATATTTATGAAAATCGGTATCGTTTTATTTTCATTTATCAAAAAATTTCAAGGCAAGTCAAAATTCAAAATCGAACCTGAAAATTATTTTTTGATTTCAGAAAATGAAATCTTGAAACAAAAACTCGAAAATCATTTCCAAAAACCTGTTCAAATTAGTGATTCAACGAAATCGATTTCAATAAAATATAATTCCGAAATTATATTCGATAATAATTACATTGATTTCA
>JAYWEG010000289.1:0-7217 GCA_043779445.1 Bacteroidota bacterium | reverse complement strand
CGGCATTTATAAAATCTATTCGCGGCAGCGATCCAAACGGCGCAGTATATTGGCTCGCCAGAATGATCGAAGGTGGAGAAGATTTGAAGTTTATTGCCCGCAGAATGCTCATTTTATCTAGCGAAGATATCGGAAATGCAAATCCAACAGCTTTTGTAATGGCGAACAATACTTTTCAGGCGGTTTCAACTATTGGCTATCCAGAAAGTCGAATAATTCTGAGTCAATGTGCTATTTATTTGGCGACTTCTCCAAAGAGTAATGCCAGTTATATGGCTATTGGAAATGCCCAACAAGTGGTGAAACAAACTGGCGATTTGTCGGTTCCAATTCATTTGCGTAACGCTCCAACGAAATTAATGAAGGAGTTGGGTTATGGTGATGATTATAAATATGCTCACAATTTTGACAATAATTTTGCTGAACAAGAGTTTTTGCCTTCAGAAATTTCTGAAACTGTTTTTTATGATCCAGGAAACAACTCTAGGGAAATTTCAACTCGTGAATTTTTGAGAAATCGCTGGAAAGGAAAATATGGATATTAGAGTAAATTTAATTGTTTAGTTTTTCTATAATTCGACATTTCCAATAAATTCTACAACTAATTTTTGATTTTCAAAATATTCAAAAAGCCAGCGATTATCCTCTTTTACAAGAATTCCGTTTCTGTTTTTGTTTTTGTCAAAAGCCAAATAAATATCTTTTTTTGATGTGGAGTAAATTTCAAATACAATTTGATTTTCATCGAATAATTGAAAACCACCGACTATGGGTTTTGCTTTCAAAAATCTTGGTTTGCCTATTTTTGTTGTTGTAGAAACGGGTACTCCAATTTCCTCAACACTTTTATCTGTTACAACTTCGTGTTTTTTTTCATCGTATGTATATTTTAACCTTTCCACGGATGACAATGCCGTTCTAAATGCTTGATTATATGCAGTTTCGTAACTTTTTTCGCGGCTCATGCCTTCGTCAGAAATAAAAAGAATTTTGTTTTGACAATCTTTAATAATAATTTTTATTTTTGTCGTGAACATATTGTTATTTTCTTCTGCAGAAACATAAATTTTATTACAATTTTCGTTAGCAACCTCGGTTGGTAAAATATCCGAATCTAAAAAAGATTGCATCCCGATTTTTTGAAAATATAGTTTGGTTAGCGTATTTAAATTATATTGATTTGTCGATTTCTGGAATTTGAATTTACTTTCAACAATAGCAAATTTATAGTTGTTTAGAGATTGTGAAACTGAAATTCCAGAGATTAATAATAGTAATAAAAGGATAGATTTTTTCATTTTTATATTTTTAAAAATAATTTTTTAGTTCTAATAAATTCTTGATTTCTAAAACATCAATGGTTGAATTTTCGTTATTCGAATTGAAATATATAGCGTTTATGCCAAAATCTATTGCGCCTTGAACATCTGCATCAAGCGAATCGCCAATCATAATACTTTCGGATTTTTTTGCCTTTGCAATTTGTAAAGCATGCTCAAAAATTTTTGGATTTGGTTTTTTTACACCTGCCATTTCTGAATCTGTAATGCTTTTGAAATAATGTTTGATGTCTGAATTATTAATTTTTTTGGCTTGAACTTCTGCAAAACCATTTGTTATAATGTGTAATTCATAGTTTTTGGCAAGATATTCTAAAATTTCGATTGCACCCTCAAAAAGTAAATTACTTTGAGGTAAAAACTCGAGATAATCGTTTGCGACATCGTCGATTTCAGCGTCAGAAATTTCATAATCAATAATATCAAAAGTAAGTCTTAACCGATTATATCGCAGTTCATGATGCGTAATTTCATCGTTTTGAAACAATTTCCAACAGGCTTGATTGATTGGAATGTATTTTTCGATAAATAAATTCGTTTTAATTTTTGGATGATTTAATTTGAAAATTCTATCGAAAGCAACTTCAGAATTTTTATCGAAATCCCATAACGTATGATCTAAATCGAAAAATATATGTTTTATTTTGTTGTTGTACATTGTATTTTTTTTAATTCCCAAAAATTCTTTTATCGAAAGGAAAATCGGTTTGGTCGCTAATTTTTATATATTTAAAATCTTTGTGATCTGGATTTATTAAAAAATTAAAATCCCCTTTCACAACTACCGAAGGAACTTTAGCAACGCAAAATTCATTTCTTTTTATGAATTCATCACCTAGTACTTGGGTCGAAAAACTATGTGGAAATACATTCCAGTCTTTTTGGAATTTTTTTTCATCAAAAAAGGCTATTGAAATCGTATCTGGAATATCAATTGTCAACATCACAAAGTCCTTTGGTAAATTCGCTAATGAAAGGTGAACTACGACTTCTGCCATTGCTAAGGCTCGACTTTGAGCGGTGTAAATGACTTCGGTTCCTTTAAAATTCCATCTTGCACCAAACATGGCAGCGCCTTTGCCAGACAATTCAATTGGATATTTTTTTCTAGCTAGTCTAAAAACTTCCACTAGATGAAAATTCCTTGATCGATTTTGTATAATTCACTCAAAACTAATTCTTTGCCATAGGAATCTTTTAGCAAATCCATTGGTTTTAGATTTCCAAGAGCAAAAGTTGGAGTTTTTAACCATGAATAGAAAGAGTTCTCATTGTCAAAAACTTGGTTGCCAAGGTTTGTTACTTCGGCTAATTCAAATATTTTTTCTGATTGCAATGGCTTGAAAACAAAACTATCTTTTGCTTTGTTTCTTTGTAAAGATTTTGTAGAAATTCCAAGAAAAGAGGCCCAATCGTCATCACTAAAAGGAGTTTTTTCTTTAATTAAATTAAAAAAATCAAAAGAAACTCCTTCGCGAATTGCGTGAACTAAAAGCATTCGGTTTTTGAAAAAATCGTTGTATGTGATATTTTTGTTTATCAATTTATAGCCACTTTCTTTTTCGACTTTAGTGACATAAATTTTTACTAGCTTATCTAGTTGTGAATTTTGATTAAATCTGATTGCTTCCATATAAAAGACATTTGTCTACAAAAATAAGACATTTGTCTGTGTTATCAAAATTTTCTACAATAAATTCCCATCTCTAAACCCAAAATGCCCATTTTCAGTAACAATTACATGATCTTGAACTGCAATTTGAAGTTGTTGACCTGCTAATTTTAGTTTTTTTGTGATCAAAATATCTTCGTCAGAGGGATTCAAATTACCTGATGGATGATTGTGAACTAAAATAATGGAAGTTGCATTCTGTTCTAATGCCATTTTAAAAACCATTCGAATATCTACAACTGTTCCGGTCATGCCACCTTTGCTTAGTTGTGCTTTGTGAATTACTTTGTTGGCATGATTGAGATATAAAACCCAAAATTCTTCGTGAGGCAATTCGCCGATAATGGGTTGCATTAAATTAAAAACTTCTTTACTCGAAGTGATTTTTTTGAGTTCCAAAGTTTCTTCGGATCTACGACGTCGACCAAGTTCCATGGCAGCAATTATCGAAATTGCTTTTGCTTCGCCAATGCCTTTGAATTTGCAAAATTGTTCAAGCGAAAGTTTTCCCAAAGCGTTCAAATTGTTATCTACGCTTGCTAAAATCCGTTTGCTCAAATCGACAGCCGACTCGTTTCGGCTTCCAGATCCAATCAGAATAGCAATTAATTCGGCATCGCTCAAAACACTTTTGCCTTTGAGCATTAGTTTTTCGCGAGGTTTGTCGTCTTCTGCCCAGTTTGTTATTGGAAGAGAATTTTGTTCCATCTGAAAATTAGTTAGTTGTTGTTCTATACAATTGGTCAATTGCGATCTAAAAACTGTTATCTGATTACTAATGCTTTTACTTCATCGAAATTTAATCCGCCATAATTCCCTGAACTCATCAAAAGCAAAGCCGAATTTTCTAAATTTAAACTAAATAAATAATCCTTAAAATCTTTTGGATTCGTATAAATTATCAAATCTTTTCGATTAAAAGCCGTTGCGATTTGTTCGTAAGTTACCTCTTCAAGTTGTTTGATTTTTACAGCATCTGGTGAATAAAAAACTACTGCAACATCTGCATATTCAAGTGCGCCTTCGTATTCTTTTAGAAATTCCGAATTCAAACTACTGTAAGTATGCAATTCTAAACAAGCAACCAAAGTTCGATTTGGGAATTGTTCTTTCACGGCTTTTGTAGTTGCTGCTACTTTGCTTGGCGAATGCGCAAAATCTTTGTAAGCCACTTTGGTTTTGCTTTCGGCAATTTTTTCTAGTCGTTTGCTTGCTCCTTTAAAACTCGCAATGGCTTGGTAAAAATCGGCTTCGTCAACGCCCATGTTTTGACAAATCCATTTGGCTCCAGCCAAGTTGTTGAGATTATGAGCTCCAAAAACTTCTATTGGCATGTCGCCTTCGGGAGTTTCGAGCAAAGTAATTCCGTTTTCGACCTTGTAATTTGGGGTAGAATAGGGTAATTTTCGGATTGGATTAGTCGCATTTTCGCAAACACGTTTCACTTCTGGATCGTCTTCGTTATAAACTAAAATTCCTCCGTTTGTTATTTTCTGAATAAAAATTTCGAATTGTTCCACATAATTTTCATAGGTCGGAAAAACGTTGATATGATCCCATGCGATTCCCGAAATCAATGCGATATTGGGTTGATATAAATGAAATTTTGGACGGCGATCAATTGGCGAAGACAAATATTCGTCACCTTCAAGAATAATAAAATCATTTTCTTTTGTAAGGTGCACCATGGTTTCAAAACCTTCGAGTTGTGCGCCCACCATGTAATCTACATTGATACTGTGGTAGTGCATGACGTGCAAAATCATGGAAGTTATGGTCGTTTTTCCGTGTGAACCACCAATGACTACTCTAGTTTTATATTTGGATTGTTCGTACAAGAATTCGGGATAGGAATAGATTTTTAGTCCTAACTCTTGTGCCTTCAGCAACTCGGGATTATCTGCTTTGGCATGCATTCCTAAAATTATAGCTTCAATGTCTGAGGTTATTTTTTCTGGAAACCAACCCAATGACGCTGGCAAAATTCCTTTTTTATTTAATCTTGATTTCGATGGTTCAAAAATAGCATCATCGCTACCAGTGACTTGATATCCTTTGTTATGCAATGCGAGAGCGAGATTGTGCATGGCGCTACCGCCGATGGCTATAAAATGTGTTTTCATTTTTAAAGTTTAGAGGTTTATGAGTTTATGGGTTTAGAGATTAGTTTGAAACTAAACTTCTAAACTTTTACACTTCATAACCTATTTTTCAAATTCTTTTTTTAGTTCCGCTGCTTTTTCGGGTTGTTTTAATTTTGTGATGTATAAATTGTATAACTTCAAATAAGTCATTTTTGATTTGCCAATTTCGTGCGCTTTTTTAAATTGAATTTCTGCTTTGTCGTAATTATCAAAATATTCTTCGATTCTACCTTTTGATAAATAGCCATCAACGGGAGAAATTGCTAAAAGTTCATCCGAATATTTTCGTGCTTTGCGCTCGCTTCCGCCAACAATACCTGGTAATTGAATGTACAATTCGACTAATGCCCATCGCGCCTGAAGGTGTTTTGGATTCAAAATAATAGCTTTTTCGAACGCTGATTTGACCTCTGGAATCATTCCTAGAGCAGCAAATTTGTTGGCGTTTTTTGCCTTCATGCCCAGCACGCCGCCATATTTGAAAAAATAATTTGCCTCGGAGGGTTTCAACGTTTTTAGTTTTTCGTAGTAATATTTCGATTTGTCCCAATTTTTTTCAGCGCCATACATATCACCCAGATATTCTAGTGATTTTAGATGATTCGGATTTTCTTTTAAAAAATCTTCGAATAATGGTTTTGCTGATGCAAAATTGTTTTGCTGAAAAAATTTTTCTGCTCTATCAAAATTTGTTTGAGAAACCATGAAATTAGAAAATAAGAAGATGATAAATACAATTTGTTTCATGCTTCAAAAATAAGAAAACAGATAACATAATCATTTCATTTACATAATTTTTTTGGGCGTGCCCACACTTCCGTAAAAACTCCAGTGCGGTCTGGTCTTCCGCTAAATCCATGCCCAAAAGCATGGGATACCGCTGCAACCCATCACGCAACGAAAATGTAGCCAGTATTTTTGTAGAAAAATTTAACAAAAAAAGGCATAAAAAAAATACTGCCTTTTACAGAGAAAAAATTATTTTAGTCAGTTACGGAATAATAAAAAGAAATTGGGAAGCAAATTAAAGATATACACGGTAATAAAAACATTTGAAAACCACGAACATATTGTTTTAAGTTAGAAATTCCAGCATGTATCAAGTAGAACATTCTAGAACCCGTTCGATTGGAAATTTCTTTAAAAATCTAATTAGTGGCTTAATTCCTTAGAGTTTCTTTCCTAAAAAACCTTCAATAGTTTACAATACGATTAATACCAATCTATTACAACTTTTTGATTCATCTAATTCAGGTTATAAGGTATTTTTTATATTTTTGCTAAAAATTTACCATGGACATTACAATTACCATCACCGATCGCCAAGGCAAAACCCACCAAGTTCAAGCCCCAACAGACATGAACATGAACGTCATGGAAATTGTGCGCGTTTATGAATTGGCAGAAGAAGGAACCATTGGAATTTGCGGTGGAATGGCCATGTGTGCCTCTTGTCAATGTTATATTTTGAATAATGTTGAAGTTCCAGAAAAATCTGATAATGAAGATGCCATGCTTTGGGAAGCATTTTATGTAAAAGAAAACTCACGATTGGGTTGCCAAATTCAAATTACGCCAGAAATCGATGGATTAGAATTGGAATTAGCCCCAGAATAATACTCCAGTAAAAAAATATTTTTTATTTTTTAGAAGTCGTTGCTAAAAAATCTTTTAAATAGAAAGGTTCAAAGTAGGCTATATCTTCAAATTGATTTTTTGAAAATTTTTCGAAACTCAAAAAACTCATTTGGTTTGACGAGGGATAAACTATGTCGTCAAGAAAAACGAAATTACTTTTTGTTAAAACAGTTTTGCATTTTTCATTGCAATCTCCAACAAAATATAGTGTTTCTGAGATTTCTAAAAAAGAATTTTCGTCAATTATTTCCGCTTCAATTTTTCTTATTTTATGCTGTTTGGAATCAAAAATAGCAGAATAAACTTCCATTCTACGCGCATCAATCATTGGAATAATAAAACCATTATCGATAGTAACACAACTCACTAAAACTTCTAGAGTATCTACCGAAATCAAAGGAATCTCTAATGCAAAGCATAGTC
>JAYWEG010000288.1:0-2920 GCA_043779445.1 Bacteroidota bacterium | reverse complement strand
TTATAAAATTTATTTTACAGTTGTTAGTTTACTATAAACTAACAACTGTAAAATAAATGTCAAAAAAAAATCGTTTCAAATTAATGAAACGAGTTTTTTATTTATTCTTCAAAAATATTATTCTTTAATTTCTTTTGCTTCCGATGTATCGCTCGGATTATAATCTGTGGAAGTGTGATTTTTCGATTTTACGCGTTTAGGTTGTTTTTTCATTTGTTCCCCAATAATATTCGATGCTGTGAAACTTGTTACCATAGTGTTTAACATATCGCTCGCAGCTTGTGGTGAATTAGGTAATAGAATCAAATTTGAGTTGGTGTCTGCTCCAATGGCTTGTAATGTATCATAATGTTGCGTAATCACAATCAACGCCGATGCTTCTTGTGAATTAATCCCAACTTCGTTCAAAACTTCCACACTTTCTACTAAACCACGGGCAATTTCACGACGTTGATCGGCAATACCTTGTCCTTGTAATTTTTTACTTTCTGCTTCGGCTTTTGCCTTAGCAACAATTCTAATTCGTTGTGCTTCAGACTCAAACATGGCAGCCGTTTTTTCACGTTCAGCAGCGTTAATTCTGTTCATTGCATTTTTTACTTGAATATCTGGATCAATATCAGTTACCAAAGTATTTATGATATCATAACCATAAGTAGTCATGGCTTCGTTTAATTCACGTTTTACGGCAACTGCAATGTCGTCTTTACGTAAGAAAACATCATCCAGAATTAGTTTTGGAACCTCGGCACGAACTACGTCAAAAACATATGCAGTGATCTGATCGTGAGGATATTCAAGCTTATAAAAAGCATCATAAACATTATCTGTGAGTACTTTAAATTGAACTGAAACTTTCATTTTAATAAAAACGTTATCTTTAGTTTGAGTTTCGATGATAACGTCTAGTTGTTGAATTTTCAGATTTACACGACCTGCAATTTTGTCAATAACGGGTAGTTTGAGTTGCAAACCAGATTGTCTGATGCCTGTAAATTTACCAAAACGTTCGATAACAACAGCAGTTTGTTGTTTTACAGTAAAAAAACTTGAAAAGAAAATGAATAATCCGAAGATTAAAAAAGCAATTAAAAATGGATCCATGATTTGTATTTATTTGGTTATACTATTTATACGCAAGATTTATTAAAAAGTTACAAAACTATAATTACAAAATTATAGTACTATAAACTCACAATCGCTTTTTCAATTCTATTGATAGTTTCAGTTTTACCAATAACTTCTACTATATCAAACAAGTGTGCACCTTTTAATGCGCCAACTAAACTCAATCGGAAAGGTTGCATTATTTTTCCCATTCCAATTTCGTTTTCTGTCATCCAGTTTTTGACAATATTTTCTAAATTTATAGATGTAAAATCTTCAATTTCGTTTAAAACCTTTATCAATTGGTGCATTAATTCTGGAGTTGCTGAATTCCAATTTTTAGCAGCTTTTTCATCATACAAATTTGGTGCCTGAAAAAAATAATCTGACATTTCCCAAAATTCTGAAACAAAATTAGCACGTTCTTTTATTAATGAAACTATTTTTATCAATTTGTTATGATCAACCGAAAAACCTTTTTGCAGTAGAATAGGAGCAAAGTCATTTGCTAATTTCTCATTGCTTTGCATTTGCAAATATTGATGGTTGAACCATTTGTTTTTTTCTGGATCAAACTTAGCTCCAGCTTTATGAATCCTAGACAAATCAAATTTTTCAACTAATTCATCTAACGAAAATATCTCTTGTTCAGTGCCGTCATTCCAACCCAAAAGTGCTAGAAAGTTAATCACGGCTTCTGGGAAGTAACCAACTTCTTTGTATCCTTGGGTCAATCCAGATTCGGTTTGCCATTCTAATGGAAATACAGGAAAACCCATTTTATCGCCATCGCGTTTAGACAATTTCCCGTTACCTATTGGTTTCATTATTAATGGCAAATGTGCAAATTCTGGTGTTTCCCAGCCGAATGCTCTATACAACATAACGTGCAAGGGCATCGATGGTAACCATTCTTCTCCACGAATTACGTGACTGGTTTCCATTAAATGATCATCGACAATATTTGCCAAATGATAAGTTGGCATTCCGTCTGATTTAAACAAAACTTTATCGTCAAGCAAACCAGATTCGAATTTTATATCGCCACGAATAATATCTGTTAAATGCAAAGTTTCGTTGGTTGGCGTTTTAAAACGAATGACAAAATCTTCGCCTAAAGCAATTCTTTTCTCAGTTTCTTTTTTAGAAATTACTAACGAAGTATCTAATTTTTCACGAATAGTATGGTTGTAAACAAAGGTTTTTCCCTCGGATTCGTAATGTTTTCTTAAAGCATCTAAATCTTCTGATTTATCAAACGCATAATATGCATTTCCAGAGGCTATCAATAAATCTGCATATTGTTTGTATAATTCTTTTCGTTCGGATTGTCTGTATGGACCAAATTTTTCATTCTTGTTAATAGTTTCGGTAGGAGCAATTCCTAACCAATCTAGCGCATCAAGAATGTATTTTTCAGCACCCTCAACAAATCGGTTTTGGTCTGTATCTTCGATTCGTAAATAGAAAACCCCATTATTTTTCTTGGCAAATAAATAGTTAAATAAAGCAGTACGAACACCACCAATATGCAATGCTCCAGTTGGACTTGGTGCAAATCTCACACGAACTTGTTTTGACATTTTTGTTTGAATTTTTTGCAAAGATAGTCAGAAGTTGTCAAATTTTAAAGAAACTTTACTTCTTCTGAATTGTTATTTAGGATATATGTGATAACATAATTATTATTCTTTTCTTCAAAAAACACATACCAAGTTGTTCGTTGTGTGGATTTGTAAAAAATATAATTTTTGCCTAAATATTTAATTTTTATTGGTGTTTTATATGATGGATATTTCCTGATATTTTCATA
>JAYWEG010000287.1:0-7229 GCA_043779445.1 Bacteroidota bacterium | reverse complement strand
ATTCAAAAAGTAAAAAAAATTATATATGAACACGCAACACAATTATAATTTAGCCATAAAATGTACTGGTAATCAAAGATCTGGAACATCAAATTACAAAGATTTCGAAGGAAGTTATACTATTCAAATAGAGAATAAATTACCTATTTTAGGATCATCAGATCCAGATTTTCGTTGGGATAGGATTAAACATATCCCCCGAACAATTGTTTTTGGCATCCGTTTCATCTTGTCACATCCTTTGGTATTTACACTTTTGTTCAGAAGCAAAAATTGTAGTGATAGATTATGTGGATCATGCAACTGGATTTTAAAAGAATTCGAAAATGGAAATGGAAAATTCACTTCAATCAATCTAAATCCTTTTATTACTGTTACAGAAAATTCAATGATAGAAAAAGCAACCGAATTGCATAAAAAAGCCAGTGAATTTTGTTTTGTTGCTAATTCTTTAAATTCAAAAGTAGAACATCAACCACTATTAAATGTAATTGAAGTTGATGAGGTTGAAAAAAGTAGCGTTTAATTTAATGATCAAAAAAATGCAATTTAATTAAATATTGAATAAAAACTAAAAATAAATCATATGTGTTTTTCTGCAACTGCAAGTTTTTCGGCGGGAGTTGTGCTCTCAGTCATAGGTGTTACATGCATAAAAAAAAGTCATCACAAATCGCAATTGCTGTTTGCAAGTATTCCATTTATTTTTGGAGTACAACAATTTGCTGAGGGTATTTTGTGGGTAACAATTCCGCGAGGAAATTATTTAGTTTTGCAGAAAATAGCAACCTACATTTATTTATTTTTTGCGCACGTTCTATGGCCGCTGTGGGTTCCAATTGCTATTTTATTGGTTGAAAAAACCAATTCTCGAAAACTGTTTCAGAAATTATATGTAGCAATCGGAATTATGGTTAGCGTTTATTTGGGATATTGTTTAATAAATTATAATGTAGATGCTAAAATCGAAGGTCAACATATCAATTACATTTTGGGTTATTCTGATTTAATGAATACTTTTTGGGTTTTTTTATATGCTTTGGCTACCATTGCTCCACCATTTTTTTCGCACATTAAACAAATGTGGATTTTAGGAATTACAATTCTAATATCATATTTGATCACACAAATATTCTACGAACATTACATATTGTCGGTTTGGTGTTTTTTCTCTTCGATTATCAGTTTGATAGTTTATTATTTTGTGAAAAGATTATCCAGAAAATCTAAAAGAATAGTATACTTATGAAAAAAGTTTTAATCACTGGAGCCACAGGAAATGTTGGAATGGCAGTTATCAAATCTCTAGAAAAATTACCCAATAATTTACAAATTATTGCAGGTATTCGTGATTTTGATTCAGACAAACCAAAACTTTCTAGTTATAATATTGATTTTGTACAATTCGATTTTATGGATGCAACGACTTACCAAACTGCATTAGAAAATTGTGATATATTGTTTTTATTACGTCCGCCACAAATTTCGGATACAAATAAATATTTCAAACCAATTATTGAAATTGCAAAAAAAGTCGATGTAAAACATATTATTTTTTTGTCGGTTCAAGGTGTAGAAAAATCATCAATTATTCCACATCACAAAATCGAAAAACTCATTGTAGAAAGCAAAATTCCTTACACCTTTTTGCGTCCTGCTTATTTTATGCAAAATTTTCTGGGTAGTTTACATTTTGATTTAGTAAGTAAAAAACGTATTTATTTGCCCGCAGGAAATGCCAAATTCACTCTTGTAGATGTATCTGATATTGGGGAAGTTGCCGCCTCTATAATTATTAATTCATCGAACTACATTAATAAATCATTTGAATTGACCAATAATGAAAAACTAACTTTTAGCGAAATGGCATCACAATTAAGTAAAGGATTAGATAAAAAAATTAGCTTTATTTCACCTAATCTTATTCAATTTTATTTTGAAAAGCGAAAAGAAAAAATGGACTTAATGTTGATTTTGGTAATGATCATGCTGCATTATTTTCCTAGATTTCAGAAAGAACCAAAAAATACCGATTGTGTAAAAACGATTACAGAAAATGAACCCACAACATTTGAACATTTTATAAATAATAACAAAAATAAATTATTACAATGAAAAATATATTAATAATAAACGCACATCCCGACAAAGAAAGTTTCTGTTTTGCTTTAGCAGAAAGTTACAAAATAGGTGCTTACAAATCAAAAGCCAATGTGAAGTTGGTACATTTAATTGATTTGAAATTCAATCCCATTTTGACTTATGGTTACAGAAAAATATCTGAATTAGAACCCGATTTGATTCAAATACAACAAGATATTTTGTGGGCAAATCATTTGGTTTTTGTCTATCCAAATTGGTGGGCAACATTTCCTGCACTTTTAAAAGGATTTATTGATCGCGCTTTTTTGCCAAATTTCGCATTCAAATATCATAAAGACAATCCGTTTTGGGACAAACTTTTGACAGGCAAAACCGCCAGATTGATTGTAACGATGGATACGCCAAGTTGGTATTATTTTTTTATTAACCGCAGCCCAGGACACAACGCTATGAAAAAAGGGATTTTGGAGTTTTGCGGCATCAAACCAGTAAAAATTTCGGTATTTTCTGGAATTAAAACATCTGATGAAGCCAAACGAAAAAAATGGTTGGAAAAAGCGGAATTACTAGGTACAAAAGATTCATAAAATAATAAAACCATGTACAGATATATTTTCATTTTCCTGACACTTCTTCACGGCTTAATTCATTTTATGGGTTTTGTGAAGGCATTTAATTATGCAAATTTTAGCCAATTGACCAAAGAAATTTCAAAACCAATGGGTGTTTTGTGGTTTGTGACAGCAACATTATTCGTTTTGAGCGTTATTTTATTTTTATTCATAAAAGACGCTTGGGTTTATTTTGCCTTACTTGCGATTCTTTTTTCGCAATATTTGTTACTAAATAATTGGCAAGATGCAAAGTTTGGAACGATTGCCAACGGAATAATTTTGATTTTCGTAATTATTGGATTTTTTCAGATAAATTTCAAAAATGACTATAGAAACGAAGTGAAAATTGGTTTATTGCAAACTATAAGTTTACCAAAAACTGTACTTTCAGAGGATATAATTAAAGACTTGCCCGAACCTGTCAAAAAATACGTTCGTTATGCAGGTTGTCTCAATAAGCCAATTGTTTACAATTTTAGAGTAGATTTTTCCGGAAAAATAAGAAGCCACGAAAAACCAGTTTGGATGTATTTAACTTCCGAGCAATACAACTTTATACCTACGCCAACAAGATTATTTTATTTAGATGCCACTATGAAAAATTTGCCAGTGGCAGGTTTTCATTGTTTTAAAAACGGAATTGCCTACATGGACATTCGTTTATTATCAATGTTCAAGGTTGAATTTCAAAAAGGTGCCGTAATGAATGAATCGGAAACTGTCACATTTTTTAACGATATGTGTTGCATGGCACCAGCCACATTGATAGACAAACGAATTGAATGGTTGCACGTGGAAGCGAATAAAGTTAAAGCATCATTTACGAACAATGGAATTACAATTTCGGCTTGGTTGTATTTTAATGAAAAAGGCGAATTGGTTAATTTCACTTCGGAAGATAGGTCGGCACTATTAGGAAACGGAGAGACCGTGAAACTAAAATGGAGTACACCCTTGCGAGATTATAAAGCTATCAATGGTTATAGATTAGCGAGTTATGCGGAAACAATTTATAGCTATCCTGATGGCGATTTTACTTATGCTACTTTTACCGCAAAGGGTGTTGGGTATAATTTGACAAAATAAATAACTGTGATGACTTTAGAAGAAATAATAAATTACAGACGTTCTGTAAGAAGTTACAAGGAAATGCCAATTGATTCAGAAAAAGTGAAGTATTGTATTGAATTGGCGATTTTAGCGCCCAATAGTTCCAATATGCAACTATGGGAGTTTTATCATATCACAAATCCAGAAATGCTGAAAAAAATTGCAATTGCTTGTTTAAGTCAAGAATCGGCAACAACTGCCCAACAAATGGTAGTTTTTGTAACTCGTCAGGATTTGTATATTAAACGGGCAAAGGAAATGATGGCGTTAGAAATTGAAAATGTTTTAAAGAACAGTCCAACCTTAAAGCAAGAAAAAAGGATTAAAAGTTGGAAAACGTATTATGGTAAAATAATGCCTTTCTTATACCTGCGTTTCTTTGGGTTGATAGGAATATTCAGAATAATTATTGTGAACATTGTTGGTTTATTCAGACCAATTGTGTACCAAGTATCCGAAAATGATATGAGGGTTGTGGTTCATAAATCTTGTGCATTGGCAGCTCAAACATTTATGTTGGCAATGGCAAACGAAAAGTACGATACGTGTCCAATGGAAGGTTTTGACAGCAGAAAAGTGAAAAGTATTTTAAAGTTGCCTTATGGCGCCGAAATCAATATGGTAGTATCTTGCGGAATTAAAGAAGAAGACGGCGTTTGGGGAGACAAAATGAGAATTCCTTTTGATGAAGTCTATCTGAAAATATAAAATAAATAGAATTACAAATTTTACTTCTACGATGGAAAATGTTAGAATAACTATAGATGAAAAAGTCAAAAAACTATTTCTAATAAAATTAATCCACACCATCATTTGGATTTTTTTCAATGTAGTATTGTTTTATATGGCTTACGAAGTAATTTTTAATAAAATAGATCAATTCATTTGGATAGGAATTGGACTTATAATTTTAGAATTTGTAGTGCTTTTATTTTTCAAAATGATGTGTCCGTTAACGATTATCGCTCGAAAATATTCAGATTTAAACAAAGAAAATTTTGATATTTATTTGCCCAATTGGTTGGCAAAATACAACAAACAAATTTATACCAGTTTTTTTATATTAATAATTATTGGATTTATTTACAGAATTTTAAACAAATAAAAAATGAAAACAAATTTTTTAGAAATCATTAATAGCGAAACATTAACTTTAGTTGATTTTTATGCCGAATGGTGTGGGCCTTGCAAAACGATGCAACCCATTTTAAAAGAACTTAAAACAAATGTTGGCGACAAAGTTAAAATCATAAAAATAGACGTAGATAAAAATCAAGAATTATCAAATGTCTATAAAATTAAAGGAGTTCCAACGCTTATACTTTTTAAAAAAGAGGAAATAAAATGGCGACAATCTGGTGTTATTTCTGCAAAAGATCTAGAAAAAATAATTAGTCAACATTCGAATTAAATGTCAAAAATTATGAAATCTAAAACAATAAGAAATATTCGTAGGCTTCAAGTTTTTAATATGTTATATTCAATTCCGATGATTATTTTTGCATTATTACCTTAAATAAAAAAAATTATAAAAAATGACAACAAACTATAAAATTCCAACTCAAACCAGAATCGGTCACGTGCATTTGAAGGTTTCAAATCTCAAACAATCATTGGCATTTTATTGCGATTTACTAGGTTTTGAAATTACTACAATGTTTGGCGAAGATGCTGCATTTATTTCGGCTGGAGGTTATCATCATCATATTGGACTCAATACTTGGTATAGCAAAAATTTTCCGTTGGCACACGAAAAAGGCGTTGGCTTGTTTCACACTGCGATTTTATATCCAACTCGCAAAGATTTGGCAACCATTTATGACCGAATGCTCAAAGCCGATTATCCGTTTTCGGGTGCCGCAGATCATGGTGTTTCAGAAGCATTATATTTGAATGATCCCGATAACAATGGTGTAGAATTGTATTGGGACAGACCCAAATCAGAATGGCTTTATAATGAAGATGGCACCATTGTGATGTATTCGGCAGCATTAGATTTAGAAAATTTATTAAAAGAATTAGAAAAATAACAATAAAAACAAATTATTATGTGGAAAGAAGAAAACAATCAACTGAAACGAAATTTCGATTTCAAAAATTTTATCGAGGCATTTGCATTTATGACTAAAGTGGCATTAGTTGCCGAAAAAATGAACCACCATCCAAATTGGACTAATGTTTATAATAAAGTTGAAATTGCTTTATTTACGCATGATGCCAACGATAGCATTACTGACAAAGACCGAAAATTAGCTGCTGCAATTGATGCCGTTTTCAGCTAAAACAAAAAATGGACTCACTCACACACATTGCTCTTGGTGCCTGCATGGGCGAAGCATTTGCCGGAAAACAACTCGGCAAAAAAGCAATGTTGTGGGGCGCACTGGCGCAAAGTATTCCTGATATCGATTTCATTGCTTCTTTTTGGATGGACACTTCTTCCAATTTATTAGCGCATCGTGGTTTTACACATTCGTTTTTGTTTTGTATTTTTATCACACCATTATTTGCTTTACTTGCAGAGTATTGGCACCGACCGCATAATATTCGTCTAAAAAACTGGATGTTATTTTTTGGAAGTGTTATTTTTATCCATATTTTTCTTGATGCTTTTAATAATTATGGCGTGGGTTGGTTGGAACCTTTTAGTCATAAACGATTTTCGTTTAATATGATTTATGTTGCTGATCCGTTGTTTTCTATCTGGACTGGTTTGGCTTGTTTGGCATTTATTTATTTTAGAAAAAATACGCTGTATCGAGAAAAAATTTGGAAATTAGGATTGGGATTTACTAGTGTTTATCTTTTGATTTGTGTTGCAATAAAAATTAAAATTAATGCAGATGTAAAGCAATCTTTAGCCAGTCAAAACATAAATTATTTACAATATTTTACAACTCCAGCACCATTCCAAAATTGTTTGTGGTATGTCGTTGCAGAAAACAAAAAAGGATTTTATGTGGGATATAAATCTATATTCGACACCAAAAAAACAATAGATTTATCCTATTTTCCTCAAAATAATTATTTGCTAAATCCAATAGAAAATAAAAAACAAATAGAAAAACTAAAACGATTTTCGCAAGGTTTTTACACTATCGAAAAATGGAATGACACGCTAGTTTTTAACGATTTGCGATTCGGACAAATGAACGGTTGGGAAAATCCAAAAGGTAAATTTGCGTTTCATTATTTTTTGCAAGAACGTTACGATAACTCGCTGGTGGTGCAACGTGGCAGATTTATGGGCTGGACTAATAAAACATTCGCTTCTTTGTTCGAAAGAATGCGAGGCAATTGAAATTTATTAAGATTGCCATTTATATTAAAAAAAACTTGCCACAGATTTCATGCAAAAAGCAAAATTCATTCTTGGTGTTTGAAATAAAATGTACATAAAAA
>JAYWEG010000286.1:0-7254 GCA_043779445.1 Bacteroidota bacterium | reverse complement strand
TCGATTTTCTTTACTTGTTTTGCTTTATCTTTTTCGTAATCCGCAGTATCATTTGGAGAAAGTTTTCCTTTAGCCAGTTTTTTGTTATACTTTTCGTTTTCCTTTGCTAGATCTTCTTGTTCATCACTCAATTTAGATTTTGCTTTTGCCAAATCTGCCTCTGCATCAGCAACTTTTTCTTTTTGTTTCGCAACTTTATCTTGTGCTTTTTGCTCGTCTTTTTGAGCTTGCATTTTCTGATCGTCGAGTTTTTTTTGTGTTTTTTCAATTTCTTTTTCTCGATCCGCAGCCTCTTTTTTTGATTTTTCTGCAGCTTTTTCTGCTTTTTCAGCATCTTTGACAACTTTTTCAGCGTCTTTTTTGATTTTTTCTGCTGCTTTTTCTGCATCACGAGTTACTTTTTCTGCATCACGAGTTACTTTTTCGGCTGCCTTTTGTGTCGCTCTTTCGGTTGCAGCTTTAGCGGATGCCTCGTCTTTGACTTTTTGTTGAGCCTCTTTTTCGACTTTTAATTTTGCTTTTTCTTCGTCTTTTGCTAATTTATCTGATTCCTTTTTTGCTTTTTCATCGGATTTCATTTTCTCTACTTTTTGCTTTTCAACTGCTTTTATAGAGTCACTAACAACCATTGGTTTAACTTCTTGAGCAAAAAAAGTAGAAGTTAGAACTAAAAATAATACGGATAAAGATAATTTCATTTTCATAATTGTTTTGTTTTAATTTTTTAATAATCAATCTCTTTGTTATATTTACAAATCTACTAATTTATTGATATAAACAAAATTAACTGCCAATTATTATATGAAAAACACAAATTATTTCTTAATTTTTTTAGTTTTTTTAATTTTTTCTTGCAGAAAACAACAAAATACCGCGAATGATTTAGAAAAAAATAAAATAAATTCTAACATCGATGTTATAAATGCTAAGACAAATTTCGATTTTTTACCTACATCAACTTCTAATCAAATCATACATCACGAATTCTATTCGCTTTCGTATGTTGAAAAACACGAGCAAGCCGAATGGGTTGCCTATGAATTGAAAAGAGATATGATTCGATCTAGCAAATTTAATCGTCCTTTTTTTATGGAAGATCCTTTAGTGAAAACTAATTCTGCTGATTGGAGAAACTACAAAAAATCGAATTATGACAAAGGACATTTATGCCCTGCTGCGGATATGAAATTTAGTAAAAAAGCATTTGAAGATACTTTTTTTACTTCGAATATTTCTCCTCAAAAGCACAATTTTAATGATGGAATTTGGAACACCTTGGAAGGTAAGGTTCGATATTGGGCAGAAAAATACGGAAGTATTTATGTTATAACTGGTGGTGTTTTAACAGATGAATTGGAGCATATTGGAAAAGAACATGTGGCTGTTCCGAGATTTTTTTATAAGGTTTTGTTAGAAAATTCTCGGGGAGAATATAAAATGATTGCTTTTTTGGTTCCGAGTGAAAAATCTAATAAGCCTTTGTATGATTTTGTAGTTTCTGTTGATGATTTAGAGAAAATGACTGGTATTGATTTTTATCCGAGTTTACCAAATGAAATCGAATATCGTTTAGAGAAAAAAAGCGAGTACAAAGATTGGAGTTTTTAGCCCAGATTACTTCACACATCATTCATTTTCATTGGAGTTCAGTGAACTTCGTTTGTAGCGAAAAGCATTTTGAAAAAGATTCGGATTTTTCCTTGCCAAAAACAACAACTAAAGGAAGTTCGTTTTTGGTATTAGAAAAACGATTATTTGAAAAAATCTTGGAGCCAAAACCAGGATTAGGCTTCTAATTAAAAATCAAACGACCTTGATAATGCTGAATTACATTTATTGTCGCTGGTTGGGTTTTGCAAATTACGTTGCCTGTACTGTAGATATTTCCTTCGATTGCTGTTTGTGGATTCAAAATCATGTCGTTTGCACCTCGATGAAATACCGAAATAGTATTTGCGATTAGATTTGCTGCCTCTACTCTGCCTTGACCTTCGTAGAAATTAGAAAGCAAATTGTTCGTGGTTCCTGAAATATAGAAATTTGAAACATTGTTACTTTCAATAACCACTTGAGTATTATTTACCTGAATGTGAAAATCACCTGTTCCTGCACCATCGGAAAGGTCTAGAGATTGCATTCTAAAAATTGGATAGGTCAAAACTCCGTTAGAGGAAACATTTTTGTCGGTTTTTGAAATTACATCGGTAATATTAGGAGCTGTTACATATATTTTAGTTTGACCATACTCTCGAACCCAATTGCAAGTGGTTTTGTCCGTGAGAATGAGCATTCCATTTTCTACTTTTACTTCGATATCTGAAATTAGATTTTCGCCTGTTACCACCTCAACTTTTTGAATTGCTCCTTGTGTAATAATGAGTTCAATGCCATTATAAACTTTGATTTTGTCAAAACTCGCCACAGAAATTACTTTAGAAACGGAATTTCCTGTTGACTCTACGCAATCCGATGGTTTGGAGCAAGAAGCTAGTAGAATTATTACAAAAATAAATAACGTTTTTTTCATTTTAGGTTTATTATAGTCGAACTCCAACACCAAATTCTATTGCTTCGGCAAAAAAAGCATGCGTTTTTACAGAAACTCCCGAAAAAATATTTTTTGTGAAATAGTATTTAATTCCGATTCGATCGTATATCGGAAAATCGAATTTATAGGGTTGATACACATAGTATCCGATTTGTGTCTCGAGTGATACTTTGTTAATGAATAGCTCATGACCAATAAATACTCCAATTTTTTTGTAATCTGTATTTGGGTTTATGTTTTTTGATGGATAGGCCTGTGATTGATAATAAATAAAATCTTTGAATGAGGTTGTCAAAAACAATTCGGCACCAAATTGCATGGAACTTTTTCTGTTGAAACGTTTGTCTGCATAGGCCGAAATATGATAAAAAGGATGTTGTCCAGAATTTATAACCGGGCTTTCATTCACTCCAGATCTAAACATGAAATTATATTTCAATGGTTCATTGTATTTTGTTTTTATTGTTACAGTATCTTTTTTAAATTCAGAAATTTTATTGAAGTTGTAGTTTATTCCAGCACTAAAATTAAAAGTATTGATTCCGCTATTTGGTGTTTTTATTCTCCCGTTCGAGAAATGTGTGAAGAGAAAACCTGTTTGAAACCCAAAATTACCAATCAAATTTTGTTTTTTATACTCTAGTCCAAAATTTATATTCACATTAAATTTTGACCCAAAAGCCCCATTTTTGTTATTAGTGACTTTATCGTATGGATTAGAAACCATACCAGCACCAAGCGCAATTTTAGTTTGTAGTTGACGTTTCCAAAAATAGAAATCATAATGACCACCAAATGCTACAACATTTCCTAGATAATTGTTTTTGTAGTCTTCATAAAGAAAATAAACTCCATAGTCTGGATAATTATAGGCTTGCTCCCACTCTTTGTTTCCAAAAGTTTTTTTAGAAAGACTAATCATCAATCCGTTTGGATGACCTGTTACCAAATGGCTCAAATCATTAGAATGTTTAAAGATGTTTCCCGAAAAAAAATCTACATCTACAGAAAAAGCATTATTTTTTTCTTGAGAGAAAATCATTCCAGAAACCAATAGAAACAGAAAATAAAACCTCTTCATTTTTAATTTTATGATGTGCAAATATAGAAGAAATTTAATGTTTTTAAATTGGCAATTCTAAAAAAAGAAAGAGATGAAACTTATTCTTTTATCAATTTAATTTTCGAAGTTGTTTCGCCATTAATTTCAAGAAAATAAATTCCTTTTTGTAAAGCCGAGAAATCTTGTTTTTCGATATTTTTTCCAGAAAAAATTTGTTGACCAATTTCGTTGTACAATTCAAAAAATTCATTTCCAATTAAAGTTTCAATATTAATTTTTGATGAAAATGGATTTGGAAAAACTGAAATTTTAGTTTTAAAATCGACTGAATTTATTGCCAAACTTGTTGGATTTCCTTTCACGCAAATAACATAATTCGTAGCTGTTTTTGCTGCATAAGTTGTAATCCCAAATTGTGTGTTCCAATACCAACTTTCGAGAACTTGGTTTGGCAAACTTGTTGAACTCCAATAGTTTTTAGAACCAATTGTTGCGAAAAAAGTTGTGTTTACCGATGGATTCGATTTAGTTTCATCGTTCAAGGATTGTAATTCTTTGATGTTTGGCAAACGCCAATCGGTGGCATTTGCTAGTGACAAACTTTCGGCATAAGTAATTGCATTTTCCCAAGTTAAAAGGTTTGCATTTGGAACTTTTTGCCAAATTAATTGGGTCAAATTATCAGTAATCGTTCCATCGCCATTGTCTATAAAATGATTAGCAATAACCGTTGGAGTTGATACATCTCGAATACAACGCGCATGATACCTGAAGATTCCGCCAGCGCTAATGGTTTCTGCCTTTGGTTTATTGCCAATTCCGCCACCTGCATTAGTTGTCCAAACTTTTGTAGCGTCGCCAAGTTGGTAGGCATTTGTCCACCAATATTGCGCTGAGGAAGTCGTAAAATAAGTCGAATTCATGGCAGGATTATTATTCTGATGATTCAAAATACTAAAACTTTCGCTTGGTGATGGCAATCTCCAATCCGAAAAACCGACTAAAACCAGATTATCAGCATAAATAAATGCGTTTTCGATGGTCATTTCACCACCATCGGCTTGTTGCCACATTAAGCCAGTAATATTGTCGGTTATAGTTCCGTTGTTATTATTTGTATAAGATGGAATGTTAATATTATAGTCGTTGTCTTCGCCAAAAGTTGTGGTGTAACTGGTGTTTTGTCCCGTATCTGGCAACAAATTCATTGTTTTGGTAACGCTCTGGGCGAAAGCAAATGTGGTTACAAATACTAATAGGATTGTTTTTTTCATAAGTTTGATTTCTTTTATAGACGATTTTTATATAATATACTGGCACGAAAATTTGATTTCTTTTTGTAGAATTCTCCAGAGTATCTGCTACAACTTTTTAAACAAATGATAAAATTGCTTTGACCTTAAACCAATTTAGTTTGAAGTAAACAAAAAAAGAATGAAAACCTATCTAAACCTATTAAAAGCAGGTAGGGAATTGAAATGTGTTTAAGTAAAAAGCATAACCACGCAAATTGCTTCCTGTATTTTAAGCAATCATTTTTAGAATCAAAATTTTATTGATGCCTTTTTCTATAATTTTCGGGAGTGTTGTCTGTTAATCTTTTGAAAGCTTTGAAAAAATTACTGTGGCTACTAAAGCCTAAATCAAATGCAATTTCGTTTATTGGAATTTTTGTATCCACTAACATTGATTTTGCTTTTTCGATTTTTCGGGATAAAATGTATTGATATGGAGTTGTGGTTAAATATTTCGAAAAGAGTCTAATAAAATGATCTTTTTTCCATGTTGTTAGTTTTGATAACTCATCAATATCGAGTTTTTTGTCAATATTAGTATTTATATAATTTACAATTTCTTTTAATCGAAATGGAATAACATCGTTATCATATTGCTCAAGTCGTTCCACATCAATTTTTTTGTGATAAAAATTATTTAGAACTACTGAAATTGTTGTAATCAAATCTTCGTCTTTGAATGGTTTTACTATGTAACCATGCGGCCTGGTGTTGTTTACTCGATCCAAGGTGCTTTTATCAGAATAAGAACTGATATAAATGTATGGTATTGTGTCGTTTTTAAGTAAATACATTCCTAAATCGGTTCCGTCTTTTTTTTGGTTCAGATTAATATCGATAAGTACTAAATCAGTTTTATTACTTTCAATATATGTAATTGCAGATTCTACTGATGAAATTCCAATAATAACTTCGTATCTAGATTCTTCTAAAACACATTTAATGTCTAAAGCTATTAGCAATTCGTCTTCTACAACTACTATTTTTGTTTTCATATTATACAGAATGATTTTGAAATTGAATTGTAAATGCTGTTCCATTCAAATTTTCGACTTGCAAAGTGGCATTTATTTGAGTAATCAAAAGTTTAACAAGTTCTAAGCCTAAACTTTTTTCATTCTTGATTGAATTGTTTATACCTATGCCATCATCACTAATAATGAGTTCGAAATAATCTTTATTTTCAATTAATTTAACTAAAATAATGCCTTGCTGTTTTTGCTCAAAGGCATGTTTGTAGGCATTACTTAATAATTCGTTGATAATTAACCCAAGTGGAATCGCTATTTGAATGTCTAAAAGAGTAGAAATTATTTCTAATTTTAGCTGGACTTCTTTTACATCATGAGAAATTAGAATGGCATGAGTCAAATTTTCGATGTATTCTTTAAAATCAACTTTGTCGCTATTTTCGGTTTGATATAAGTTTTCGTGAATCAATGCCATAGATCGAATTCGAGCCAAACTCACTTTCACAAAATCTTTTACATTCATATTAGTATCTCTGCCTTGAATTTTGAGAACGCTCATTACTAATTGCAGATTATTTTTTACTCTATGGTGAATTTCTTTGAGTAATATTTCTTTTTCATTCAAAGATTTTTGTGTTAATAATTTTTCATTCTCAATTTCTTTATTCTTTTTTTTAATAGTTTTATTATTTCTTATAAAAAAAAGTATCGATAATAGTGAAACAACAAATAAACCACCAAACAACATGATGTAGTTTTTTTGCTTTAAATTTTCAATAGTTTTCATTGCTTTCTCTTCTTGCAATGCTTTAATACTATAATCTTTTAGTGCAACATCAAAATCTGTTTGTAATAAAAGATTGTTTTCATTGTTTATTTGATTATTTCTTCTGCGTGTGTAGTCTACTTGTTTTCTATAAAAATAGAGTGCTTTTTTGTAATTTCCTAAATCTTCTTCTATTTTTGATATGTTTGAATATAATTCAAAATTTTCGAATTTTGAATACAACGAATCGTGAAAAATCAACGCTTTATTGCTATAAAAACGGGCTTCTTTTTTTTTATTTAAATTGAAATTTATATTGCTTAAAATGATAAAACACTCAATTTTATATTCGGGTATAGTGTTTTTTGTATCTATTACTTTTTTTATATATTGTATTGCCAAAACACTTTTTCCTGAAAGATAGTATGCATTTGCAATGTTGTATAAAATTAAATTATACTGCCATCGTGTATTCATTTTATAGGTAGTAACAGCTTTATAATTTTTTAAACTTATGGCTAAAGCTTCTTTGAATCTTCCCAACTTGTTGAGAATTAATGCTTTTTTTGCCTCAACCAAAAATTTATAATTTGTTTCTTTATTGGCTATCG
>JAYWEG010000285.1:0-2933 GCA_043779445.1 Bacteroidota bacterium | reverse complement strand
AAACCCACGGCGAAAGCAAGGTCATGATTGCCGATGATGTGGAGTATTACAAGCAAATTCGGAATTACAACAAGCAATCGGAAATGCCGCTGAAATTTAATACAAAAGTGCATTATGGTTGCCCGTATGACTGTGGACTTTGTACCGATCACGAGCAGCATTCTTGCCTTACGGTTATTGAGGTTACCGATCGTTGTAACCTTTCTTGCCCAACTTGTTATGCTAGTTCTGGACCCAATTATGGACGTCATAGAACGCTGGAAGAAATCGAAAAAATGTTTGATGCTGTTGTTGAAAATGAAGGCGAACCAGACGTAATTCAAATTTCGGGTGGCGAACCAACCGTACATCCTGATTTTTTTAAAATTTTGGATATTGCTAAGTCAAAGCCAATCAAACATTTGATGGTTAACACAAACGGTATTCGGATTGCGAAAGACATAAAATTTGTTGAAAAACTCGCGACTTATATGCCTGATTTTGAACTCTATTTGCAATTTGATAGTTTTAAAGCCGAAGTTTTAACCAAATTGCGTGGCGAAGATTTAACCGAAGTTCGCAAGAAAGCCATCGATCATTTGAACCAATTTAATGTTTCGACTACGCTGGTTGTCACGCTTCAAAAAGGCGAAAATGACGACGAAATTGGCGAAATAATAGAATATGCATTGAAACAAAAGTGCATTCGAGGAGTGACTTTTCAGCCAACTCAAGTTGCTGGACGCAATAAAGATTATAACGATGGTCAAGGTCGCATCACGCTAACCGAAGTGCGTCGCAAGATTTATGAGCAATATCCTTTGTTTACGCCGCAAGATTTGATTCCAGTTCCTTGCAATCCCGATGCTTTATGTATGGCGTATGCTTTGAAAATTGATGCTGATGTTTTCCCGATGACGCACTTGATAAATCCTGAAGATTTATTGAATAACTCGAAAAACACGATTGTTTTTGAACATGACGAAAAGTTAAAAACGCATATGTTGAATCTTTTTAGCACAGGAATTTCGGTTGATTGTGCTGAAGATAATATTCTGGGAGAACTCATGTGTTGTTTGCCAAGAGTGCAATCTGACAATTTGCATTATGACAATTTATTCAGGATTTTGATTATGAATTTTATGGATCCTTACGATTTTGATGTTCGTGCTGTCAAAAAATCTTGTGTGCACATTGTAGATAAACGCTATAAAATTGTACCATTCGAAACAATGAATATTTTTTATAGAGACAATAAAATTGACCAAATTCGCAAAGAACTAAATATGTAATATGATGAACGAAAATTTAATCACATCAGTTTTTATAGTTTTTATGTGTGTAAATGTTGCATTGTTTTTTATTGGAATTCTTATTGCAATAATTAGTCAAAAAAATAAGAAATTTGGAGTCAAATTATTAATTGGTTCTGTGATTTCTTTTGTAATTGGTTTTGGAGGTTGCTTGGCTTATATTACAAGTTTAAATTAAAAATATGGAAAAAGATATTAATAACTTAAGTGTTTTTGTAGTAATAATTAGTGTGATTACATTTTTTGTGTCATTACTTTTTATGATATTTAACGAACAAAATCGTAAAAAAGCATTATTTTTTTTTCTTACTTCAATTATACTTTTTATTATAGGGTTTAGTACATGTTGCGCAACCTTTCAACTTGAAATAAATTAAAAATGGAACAGTTTCTAATGTTTTTATTATTTTGTATTCCTATCGTTTTTATAATGGGAATTTTATTTTTATTCAATCCAAAAACTAAAAAAGCAGGATTATATATTGTTATTTCCTTTGTTGCCTTGCTGTTATTGGATTTTGTTTGTGTTTCGGATAGTTAAAATTTAATTTTAACTGTCTGTTAACAATATTGTAATCATTATAAAAATACATTTGAATTAAATAAATTTCATTCAATGATTGCCTATTTCAAAAAAATACTTTTTTTACCATCTTTTTTATTACTATTTCTTTTAATTTCATGTAAAAATGAAGTAAAAGACGAAGTTTCTACTATTTATTTTGGTGGAGAAATTATAAATCCAAACTCAAAATTTGTTGTTTTATGTAAAGACAATAAAGTTATTGACACTCTAATTTTAGACGATAAAAACAGGTTTTTTAAACAATATGATTCTTTACAAACAGGAATGTACACATTTAAGCACGATCCTGAATATCAACAAATTTATTTTGAAAAAAACGATAGTTTAATGATTCGGTTAAATACGAAAGAATTTGATAACTCATTAACTTTTTGCGGTCGTGGCGACGAAAAAAATAACTTTTTGATGGAACTTTTTCTAAAAAATCAAGAAGACAAAAACACAACTTTTGATATTTACGACAAAGATTTTAAGACTTTTACAAAATCTATAGAAAAAAATCATGACGCTAGTAAAGCTTTTTATTTAAGAAGACAAACAGAAATTGGTTGGAGCGAAAATTTCGATTTATATGCCAAAGCCATGTTAGACATGAATTATTTTGCAAAAAAAGAAATGTATCCCTTTGTGCATGAGCGTCGTACAAATGAGCAGATTTGTAAATTTTTGCCTAAAAACTATTATTGTTATAGAAAAGATATCGATTTTAATAACGAAAAACTTACCAACTTCCCTCCTTTTGTTAGATATTTAACTGCTATGTTAAACGATATTACTTGTAAAGATAATGATGAAAAATCTATTGTAAATAATATAAAAAAACTACAAGTTGCCGATTCTTTATTTACCAATACAAAAATTAAAAATGCAGTTTTAAACAATATTGCTTTTATGTATTTACTTGAAGATCAAAACATGACAAATAATAAAACATTTTTAGATAAATATTTTAAACTTTCTAACGATAAAGAAAAACAACAAGAAATTAAAAAAATTGAACTTTCTATTCAAAATTTATTGCCAAATAAAATTTTACCAAATGTAGATTTGATAGA
>JAYWEG010000284.1:0-2936 GCA_043779445.1 Bacteroidota bacterium | reverse complement strand
TTAAAATTAAAATTTATTTTGTATTAAAAAATCCTGCTAATATAAACCTTCTGAATATTTTTACAAGTTAAAAACAACATAAATTTGATTGATTTATTAACAAATTTAACAACCGTTATGGTTAATAAATAAAATGAAATAATACATTTGTTTGTACTAAATTCGTAAAAACATGACAAAAATTTGTTAGGTATGGTTTTTGAATTTATCTTTACATTATAACAAAGAAATAGAACAACAATATGGATGATAATTTTTCACCAAGAGTCAAAGATGTAATCACGTACAGTAAAGAAGAAGCCTTAAGGTTAGGTCATGATTTTATTGGTACTGAACATCTTATGTTAGGGATTTTACGCGACGGAAACGGTTCTGCTATTTCAATTTTACAAACATTGTCAATTGATTTAGGCTATTTGCGAAAGAAAGTAGAAATATTGAGCCCAGCAAACGTTGGTGTCTCAATGAATATTGAAAAGAAAAATTTACACTTAACGCGACAGGCAGAACGTGCTCTAAAAACCACTTTTCTGGAAGCAAAAGTATTTCAGTCGACCTCAATTAGTACGGCTCACTTGCTTTTGTGTATTCTCAGAAACGAGAATGACCCAACCACTAAACTTTTAAACAAATTAAAAATTGACTACGATATAGCTAAAGAACAGTATCTGAACATGACACCAATAGAAGATAATTCCACAAGTGATTTTCCTAGAAATGAGGCATTCAACGAAGATTCAAATCAAGATGACAGTCTGAAAGGCGATAATTTCAATAATCCTGCCAATAAGTCAAACAAAAAATCAAAAACTCCGGTCCTTGATAATTTTGGTAGAGATTTAACAGAAATGGCCGAAGAAGGAAAACTCGATCCAGTGGTAGGGCGAGAAAAAGAAATTGAGCGTGTTTCGCAAATTTTGAGTCGACGCAAGAAAAATAATCCATTATTAATAGGAGAACCTGGAGTAGGAAAATCTGCTATAGCTGAAGGTTTGGCATTACGAATTATTCAAAAGAAAGTATCTCGAATTCTTTTTGGAAAACGAGTTGTTACTTTGGATTTAGCGAGTTTAGTTGCTGGGACAAAATACCGTGGACAGTTTGAAGAGCGCATGAAAGCCGTGATGAACGAATTAGAGAAAAACGATGATATCATTCTTTTTATTGATGAAATTCACACGATTGTTGGTGCTGGTGGAGCAACAGGTTCCTTGGATGCATCAAATATGTTCAAACCAGCATTGGCACGAGGAGAAATTCAATGTATTGGAGCTACAACTCTTGATGAATATAGACAATATATAGAAAAAGATGGCGCATTGGAACGTCGTTTTCAAAAGGTAATTGTAGAGCCAACTTCGGTGGAGGAAACAATTACGATTTTAAATAATATCAAAGACAAATATGAGGATCATCATAATGTCACCTATACAGATGAAGCAATAGAGGCTTGCGTAAAGTTGACTGACCGATACATGTCGGAACGTTTCTTGCCAGACAAAGCCATTGATGCTTTAGATGAAGCTGGTTCTCGCGTTCACATCACAAATATTGATGTTCCAAAACAAATCTTAGAACTCGAACGTTTGTTAGAAGAAGTCCGAGAAAACAAAAATACGGTTGTAAAAAGACAAAAATATGAAGAAGCTGCAAAACTGCGTGACGACGAAAAGCGTTTAGAAAAAGATCTGGCTATTGCTCAAGAACAGTGGGAAGAAGATGCGAAAAATAATCGTGTTTTAGTTACCGAAGACAATGTTGCCGATGTGGTTTCCATGATGACTGGAATTCCAGTAAATCGTGTAGCACAAACCGAAAGTAACAAATTAGCCAAATTGCCAGAATTAATTCAAGGAAAAGTAATTGGACAAAACGAGGCAGTTATGAAAATTGCTCGTTCCATTCAAAGAAATCGGGCTGGATTGAAAGATCCAAATCGTCCAATTGGTTCGTTTATTTTTCTGGGACAAACAGGAGTTGGAAAAACTCAATTAGCAAAAGTATTGGCAAAAGAATTATTCGATTCAGAAGATGCATTGATTCGTATTGATATGAGTGAATATATGGAAAAATTCTCGATATCACGATTAGTAGGTGCGCCTCCAGGATATGTTGGTTATGAAGAAGGTGGTCAATTAACTGAAAAAGTTCGAAGAAAACCATATTGTGTTGTATTGTTAGATGAAATTGAAAAAGCGCATCCAGATGTTTTCAACATGATGCTTCAAGTTCTTGACGACGGTTTTATGACGGATAGTTTAGGAAGAAAAATTGATTTCAAAAATACAATAATCATTATGACTTCAAATATTGGAGCAAGACAATTGAAAGATTTTGGTCAAGGAGTTGGTTTTGGAACCGCAACTCGTGTTGCCAATGCGGAAGATAATTCAAAAAGTATTATTGAAAATGCTTTGAAGAAAACATTCGCACCCGAATTTTTGAACAGAATCGACGATGTAATTGTATTTAACGCTCTCGAAAAAGAAGATATTAATAAAATTATCGAAATCGAATTGTCTAAATTATTTAGACGTGTAAAAGAATTGGGATATAGTTTGAATTTATCTGACAAAGCAAAAGCATTTGTTGCTGAAAAAGGTTTTGACAAACAATTTGGTGCAAGACCTCTAAAAAGAGCCATTCAAAAGTATGTTGAAGATGCTTTAGCAGAAGAAATAATCACTTCTAAAATTAGTATCGGTGACGAAATTTATATGGATTTTGAAGACGAATCCACAGAATTGAAAGTTACTGTTGAGAAAAAAGCAGAAGAGCCAACGAATTAGATTTTAATATTTTTAGATACTAAAAAACCTGACATTTTGATTTGTCAGGTTTTTTTTATCGTTTAAATTATATCTTTTTTTATAAAGTTTCCACTTTTTTTGAAGTAAAAACGTAGTAAACCCCAACTAAAATCATCGGAATACTCA
>JAYWEG010000283.1:0-2950 GCA_043779445.1 Bacteroidota bacterium | reverse complement strand
ATTTAAAATTATTCTGGTTTAAAAACTATGTTTTTCCCATCTGCAGAAAGAAGACTTAGTTTAGTTTTAGATATTTCTGCAAAACTAAAAACACGATCTGGTTTGCCTTCACTTTTTGTGGTTAACTCTTTTCCGTCTGCTGACAAAGTCCAAGTTCCAGTTGAATTTCCACTTTTTGCTATTTTAGCAGTAGTTCCATCCATTTTATACTCCATTTTTGTGCCAGAAAGCTGTTCCATTGCCATGTTTAAACCCATTTGCAAATCGGCTTCGCTAGCACTTGCTGCCATTGGATTTTCTTTTATCATTTTCATTAGAATTGGTTTCATACTTTCGTCATCTACAATCCATTTTTTGCATAAAAGTTCTTTTGTTGCCACATTTTGGGCAAAAGAACTTGAGAAAGTCAATACTAATGCTAAAAGCATTAATGTTTTTTTAATCGGTTTCATAAATAATTTTTTTATAGAGTTAATACATATCAGACTATAAAATTAACGATTTGTTACAAAAAAGATATTAAAACTTAAAAACATTTACTCCTATAGCATAACCATACGATTTTCCTTCTTGTGTTTTGTAAATTCTAATTTTGTTACAGGCCATTCCTAAATCAATTTTTATCCACGTTTTTCCACCGTCTTTAGTTTCAAAACCCGAGTTCATGGTGCCTATAAAACCATGATTTTCATCAATAAATCCAACTCCAAATTCTCGAGATTTAGCATCAGCAATAAGGTCTAATTCTTTCCAAGTTTTGCCACCATCGGTGGTTTTTGCCACGTGTTGTTGATTTACTTTTTCATCGGTATTGTAACTTTGAATGGTTACATAGCACACTTTTTTACTAGGAAAACTTGCTTTCCAAGTACATTCAAATGGGCGTTTGGATTGATAGACTTTTTGCCAAGTTTTGCCGCCATTACTAGTTTTTAGAATCACTGCATTGGATTTTTCCATAGCATCGCTTGATGCTGCACAAGCAAAACCTTCGTTTTTGTTAAACATTTTGATGTCGAATAACATCTTACAATCCTTTTGCATGGTGTTCGATGTCCAAGTTGCTCCACCATCATGTGAAACCATTAAATTGGCTGGGGATCCAACACGACCAACGGCATATAAATGATATTTATAATCAATGTTTCCCGAATTGATTATTTGCTCTTTCACAACATCTATCGAACACAAACCTTTCACATAAGGACCTTTGTATTTTACAGGATTCCAAGTTTTCCCTCCATCTTTAGTTCCATACAACGGAATAGAATCTTTTACATTAGGGAAATAATCAGTGCCAACCGTACCCGCAAATCCCACGTTTTTATCAATAAAAGCGATAGTTCTAAAAAATGTCCCTTCTTTTTTGAGTTGATTTTGCCAAGTAGCACCACCATCTTCGGTATGGAAAATATTTCCGAAACCATTCACATACCAACCTGTGTTTTCATCCACAAAAGCAATGTCGTCTTGCTTGCCTTTATATTGTTCGGTTTCTAATTTTTTCCAAGTTATTTCTTGTGCATTGACAAAAATAGCAAATAGTAGATTAGCGATTATTATAAATTTTAATTTCATAAATTTATTATTTTAGAATTTGTATCAAATATATATATTTTGTTTCAAATTAAATATAGCCAAAATAGTATCTTTGCCTAAACACACAATTATGAATTTTTTTTCTTCCAATTTTAAACTAGGAATTCTCGGTGGTGGACAACTTGGTAAAATGCTTTTGGCTGAAACCAGAAAATTCGACATTCAGACCTATGTTTTGGATCCTAGTGATGAGGCACCGTGCAAAATTGCTTGCAACAAATTTTTTCAGGGCAGTTTAACCGATTTTGAAACGGTTTATAATTTTGGAAAACTGGTTGATATTTTGACTTTCGAAATCGAATTGGTGAATCTTGATGCTTTAGAAAAATTGGAAAATGAAGGTTTAAAAGTTTTTCCATCGCCAAAAACATTACGACTAATTCAAAATAAAGGAATTCAGAAAAATTTTTATGTAGAAAATGGAATTCCGACTTCTAAATTTAATTTATATGGGAGTTTAGAGAAACTTCAAACTTCAAACTTCAAACTTCCATTTGTCTGGAAATGTACTGAATTTGGCTACGACGGAAACGGCGTAAAAGTTATAAAAACCGTGGAAGATTTAGAAAATTTACCCAATGTAGAGTGCATTTCCGAAGAAGTGATTGCTTTCAAAAATGAATTGGCAGTAATTGTAGTTCGAAATTCATCTGGCGAAGTTCGAAATTATCCAGTCGTAGAAATGGAATTTCATCCCGAAGCCAATCAAGTGGAATACGTGATTTGTCCTGCCAGAATTGATCAGAATGTTGCCAAAAAGGCCATTGAAATTGCCCTGAAAGTTTCTGAAAAATTCAATCATGTCGGACTTTTAGCCGTTGAAATGTTCCAAACGCAAGATGATGAAATTTTGGTTAATGAAGTGGCTCCAAGACCACACAATTCGGGACATCATACCATCGAAGCTAGTTTTACCTCACAATTCGAAAATCATTTGCGCGCCATTCTAAATCTTCCGTTAGGAAATTGTGATAGCAAAGCTGCGGGAATCATGGTCAATTTGGTCGGCGAAGATGGGTTTTCGGGGCCAGTTATTTATGAAAATATCGAAAAAATATTGGCAATTGAAGGTGTAACTCCTCACATTTATGGCAAAAAAGAAACACGAGCTTTCAGGAAAATGGGACACGTTACTATTGTGAATGAAAATATGGAAGTTGCAAGAAAAATTGCAGAAGAAGTGAAGAATTCGATACGAGTGATTTGTTAAATTATTAAGTTTGGTATAAAGTATATACAAATATTATATACCTTTGTAATATAAATATTTGCATATGAAAACTATATCCTTGAAAATAGATGATTCGATTTTTGGTGAAACTGAAAATATTTTAATTTCAATTAAAAAACC
>JAYWEG010000282.1:0-2955 GCA_043779445.1 Bacteroidota bacterium | reverse complement strand
TGCAGTATTTGGTCAAAACAAAATTAATGGAATTAGTTTTGTTGCTTCTGATAGAGAGACTACTCCTACTGCACTAGTACCACTTATCAAAATTAATGCCAATTGGGTAACTTTGATGCCGTTTGCTTTTCAAAAAAACAGTTCTGCTTGTGAAATTGTTTATGACAATAACCGTCAATGGTGGGGAGAACGTAAAATTGGAATTCAGAAAACCGCCGAAATTTTTCATAAAAAAAATTTCAAAGTCATGATCAAACCACAAATTTGGATTCCGAATGATTTTACTGGACACACAAAAATGAATTCTGAACAAGATTGGATAACCTACGAAAAAAACTATGAGAAATTTATTCTTGATTATGCAAAAATTGCTGATCTAACTAACGCAGAACTATTTTGCATTGGGACAGAGTTGAATGTTTTTGTAACATTACGACCCGATTTTTGGAATCAATTAATCAAAAAAATTCGAATAATCTATTCAGGTAAAATCACCTATGCCGAAAATTGGGATACTTTTGAAAATGTTCCGTTTTTATCATCATTAGATTATATTGGAATTGATGCTTATTTTCCGCTAACAAATGAAAAAACACCCGAAATCAAACAATTAACAAAGGCATGGAAACCAATAAAATCAAGAATTCAAAAACTGAGTGAAAAATTCAATAAAAAAATTATTTTTACAGAATTCGGATATCAAAGTAAAGATTTTACGGCAAAAGAACCTTGGGAACATTCAAAAAATTCGAATGTAAATTTGGTTGCTCAACAAAATTCATTAGCAGTTATTCTTGCAAATTTTTGGCAAGAAAAATGGTTTGAAGGTGGTTTTCTATGGAAATGGTATGACAATCATGAACAGGTAGGCGGTTTTTTGGACACCGATTATACAATTCAAAATAAGCCTTCTGAATTGATCTTGGCAAAGTTCTACAAATAAAAAAGTGCTATATTTTACTATAACACTTTCCTTAACAAAACAAAAATGAGTTTTTATTGCTTTACAAATCGTTTGATAAAACGATTATTATTACTGTCATTCAATTCTATAAAATAAACTCCAGCGTTTAATTTACTAATATTTAATGTATTGTTTGTAACTGAAATTTTGCCATCATTTAATACAATAGAACCAATTGTATTGAAGATTTTAACCGAATATTCACTAATTTCATTGTTGAAATCAACATTTAAACTTTCAGAAACAGGATTTGGAAATAATTTAAAATTTTTTGTTTCAAAAGTATCAGTAGCAAGAAAAGCACAATTTGCGGCTGTAAAAGGCATGAAACTTCCAAAATCCCAAAATTGACTGAATTGCTGACAAAAAAAGTACACGGTGTCAAAATCCGAAATATTCATTCCCGAAGGAATTGGTTTTGTATAACTCATCATTCCAGTTGCTGGAGACATTCCCATTTCGATTTTTGGTCTAGTATTGAACATCACAGGAAGTTTTAATTGAGCATCTGTTAATGTCCCTCGATTTACTAAATAAACTCTAACATCTGGGCCAGAGGCGGTTGAGAAATTCGGCATCAAATTAACCGAAACAGATGTTGGTGAATTTAGAACTACATTCACTGTTCCTTGAACATTATACATTGTAGTTGTAGTATTATTTCCAAAACCAGAAGAAGTTTTGGTACATTGTGCACTCAAATTAATGAAATTTGAAATGACAATAATTGCTAAAAATATAAACTTTTTCATAATAAATAGATTTATAATTCAAAATTAAAGTAATAATACTAAAAATTACTTGTCAATTTAGCCCCAAAAGTTATCTATTTTTCTGAAAATTAGTTTATTAATGGACGTTCCCGAAACTCTTTTGGAGAAACGCCTTCTTGGTTTTTAAAAAATCGACTAAAGGATTGCATATCTTCAAATCCCAATTCAAAAGCAGTTTCTTTGATGCTTCTATCGGAATAATTAAGGTATCTTTTGGCTTCAATAATAATGCGCTCTTGAATAACTTTTAGAGGACTTTTGTTGTAATGCGTCGCAAAAAGATTGGTTATTGATTTGGATGGTTTGTTCAATAATTGGGCATAATCTGAAACAGAATGTTTGGTTTTATAATTGGTTTCGACCAAATAGAAATAATTTCTGATGACATCAATTTTAGACTCTTCGATGTTTTCCATTTGGTGAAACTCTTTGTAAATTCGGGTTGCCATAATCAAAAAGCGTTTCAAAAGCATTTGTAACATTTCGCCTTGCAAGTCATCTTTTAATTTCAATTCGGCTTCGAAAACCGTCCAAAGTAATTCGAATTTAGTTAAATGAACTTCATCTAAAGAAATGATTGGAATTTGTGAAGCCCAAAAAAACAAAATGCCACGGCAACCAATTTTTTCATTAAAACTATGAATGCAATAAAATTTTCGATTAAATTTTATCATTTTCATTTCGTTAATTTGCGAAATATCAATTTTATGAAATTCGGTTAACAAAACTATTTGATGTGGTTTCAAAAGAACTTCAATACCATCAATAACTAAAATTGTTTCTTGGTTAGAATTCCATAGAACAAATAAATTGCTTTCAACATTTTTGGTTACAACGTCAATGTCTTTATTTGTAATAGTTAACAGCTGTATCGTTTCTTGCGAATTTCCAATAAATTCCATTAGTTTTTTTTCAAAAATAGGAAAATTTGTGGAATCAAATAAAAATAATTTGTTAAATCGTTTTACTTTTTAGATTTTAATTTTAACCAATTAGCATCAATTTTAGCTAGTTGGCTTGCTTCGCTTTTGTTCCAATCGAGCAAAGTGTTGGTTCTTGTGCCAAGAAAAGTATCGTTGTAAAACAAATATAATTTGCCGTTTATTATTTTAAAAGTTTCTGGATTTATAGACACTTTAGCGTTTTTTTCAGAAACGCCATAGGCACAAAATCCTTCGCATTGCGGCAAATATTTAGTTGGGTTTTCTACAAAAATTG
>JAYWEG010000281.1:0-2960 GCA_043779445.1 Bacteroidota bacterium | reverse complement strand
CTTCGTTTTACAAATGCTGTCAGTTCTTCGCCTTTTAACAAATTTTGTGATAATTTTGCCAAATCTAAGGCTTGTTTTACCAAATGTTCTTGAACCGTTTTATCGGTTGTTTGCAAAATTGTTGTTGCCAATGCCGAATTAGAATTGACTACTAAATTATACATCTCGGGCATATTTCCCATTCCAAACATTCCTCCGCCGCCAGATTGACTCATTTCCTTCATGCGTCGCATAAACTCGGGTTGCGTGATGATAAATGGCGATGCATTGCTGTCAAGCGATTCTAATTGAACCGAATAGGCTTTAGGGATAAAGGCTTCTAACGAAGTTTTTAAAGTTTCTTTTTCGTCATCAGAAAGTTTAGATATTGTGGTTTCTTCTTTCTTGATTAAATTGTCAATATGATCTGAATCGACACGAACAAAAGTCAAATTCTCATTATCTGCTTCTAATTTTTGAATTAAATGCGAAATAATTGGCGAGTCTAAAAGCAATACTTCGTAACCTTTTTCTTTTGCAGATTCAATGTACGAATGTTGTGCATCTTTGTTTCCTGCATACAAAACCACTAGTTTTCCGTTTTTATCGGTTTGGTTGGCTTTCAAGTTTTCTTTAATTTCTTCTAAAGTCAAGTATTTGTCATCAACGGTTGGATACAAAACAAAGGCGCCTGCTTTTTCGTAGAATTTAGGCTCAGAAAGCATTCCGTATTCTAAAACAATTTTAATATCGTTCCATTTTTTCTCGAAATCTTCGCGGTTTTCTGTAAATAATGATTTGAGTTTATCGGCAACTTTTCTAGTAATATAATTCGAAATCTTTTTCACGTTACTATCGGCTTGCAAACCAGAACGAGAAACGTTTAACGGAATATCTGGAGAATCAACAACACCTTTTAGCATCATTAAAAATTCTGGAACAATTCCCTCTACATTATCAGTCACAAAAACCTGATTTTGATACATTTGGATTTTATCTTTCTGAATTTGCATATCAGTTCCCAATTTTGGAAAATACAAAATTCCAGTCAAATTAAACGGATAATCAACATTCAAATGGATGTTGAATAAGGGTTCCTCAAACTGCATTGGATACAATTCGTGATAAAAAGTCTTGTAATCTTCATCAGTTAAATCGGTGGGTTGTTTTGTCCAAGCCGGATTTGGGTTATTGATGATATTGTCAACTTCGACTTCCAAAAATTCATCATCTTTTTTATCAGTATCAACAAATTCACCTTTTTTTTGCTCAATTTTTTCTTTTCTAGTTCCAAATTTAATTGGAATTGGCATAAATTTATTGTACTTATTCAATAAACTCGAAATTTTAGAATCTTCTAGAAATTCTAAAGAATCTTCTGCAATGTGCAAAATAATTTCTGTTCCACGATCAGTTTTATCGTGTGGCTCTAATGTAAATTCTGGGCTTCCGTCGCAGGTCCAATGTGCTGCTGGTTCGTCTTTGAAAGATTTTGTAATGATTTCCACTTTTGAAGCCACCATAAAAGCCGAATAAAATCCAAGTCCAAAATGTCCGATAATGCCTGAATCTTTGGCAGATTCTTCGTATTTGTTTAAAAATTCTTCTGCTCCAGAAAACGCCAATTGGTTGATGTATTTTTCCACTTCTTCAGAAGTCATTCCGATTCCTTGATCGATAATATGGAGTTTCTTACCCTCTTTGTCGATTTTTACTTCAATAATTGGGTTACCATATTCGGTTTTTGCTTCGCCAATGCTGGTTAAATGTTTTAATTTTAGAGTTGCATCAGTTCCGTTAGAAATTAGCTCTCTCAAGAAAATTTCGTGATCGCTGTATAAAAATTTCTTGATTAAGGGAAATATGTTTTCTACCGAAACATTAATTTTTCCTGTTGTCATAATGTATATTGTTTAAATTTATAAATCCTAATTCAAATAGAATACCAATTTGAGAAAAGTGACAAATTGGCGGTTATAGGAATAATTAAAAATGGTTTAGCAAAAAAATACTAAAATATTTTTTTTGGCTATGGTCTTAAGAGTGTAATTAAATTCATACATTTAAAAATATAGATATGTTACATCAAAAAAAAGATTTACAGAAATATAATTTTTCATAGAGCTATAACTCGATTATAATTTATAAGTAACCCACGAACTAACTCCAGTAGCGTTGCTGACAAGAACTTTTACTACTCCTGTTCCATCTGTAATTTTTATTTTACCTGTAATATCAAGTATTTCTTATGATGAAGATGTTCCAATTCCAACATTACCATTGTTGATCCCATTTAATTTTGGAGTGTTATTGTTGACAAATGTACCGCTCCAACAATTCCGCTCTAAGTTCCAAGTTCAATATCCTCCTAATTTCCTAAAAATTTACAAAATAACCTCTACAAATTCCATTTTCTGCAAATGATACATATAAAATACTTCGTTCATTAAAATTACTGGGTTGGTTGAGGTAGAAACGATATGTAAATTTGCGAATGGATTATTTTGTTCTAATTCCGATGTTATCACTCATAGTTTTTGGAAATAAAATTCCAGTTGTACTTCTAGAACAATTGTCAACAGAATGATTTTGTGGTTTTTCCCATTGAATTCCTTTCCAAAAATAATATCCGACACAAGAACCAAAATTTTTGGCAGTATTGGTATCATATACTAATAAACTAGTTGCTTGAGTCGCTATTGTCACTGTACCTAGGATATTTGTTAAATCAACACTAGAAATTAATACTCCTGAATTTGTAGAATAAATATCTATACTAAAGGAGGCATCTGGAGTTGTTGTGCCCATTCCTATTTGTAAAATTGATCTTGTTATTGAAAAGATCAAGATTATATAAATATAGCATTTTTCATAATTATTAATTTTAATTAATTCAAATTTAGAAGTTTACATACAGTTTATCAATAATACTTTCCGTTAATTTTTTAAATTTCCAAAGAAAAAAAATCGCCTTTTTTAAA
>JAYWEG010000280.1:0-18866 GCA_043779445.1 Bacteroidota bacterium | reverse complement strand
TTATAAACTTCTATAATTGTTAGTTCTTTTAAAATTGTTTTAACATCTGGATTTCCAATAATATTTAAAAGATTATAGAATTCTTCAATTCTATTTTCGGATTTAATTTGATAAGCTTTAACTATTTTTGCTGCCAATGCTGAATTTGATGTTTTTATATTTGTAGATGCAGATTGCGAAAAAACGTTAGAATACAGAATCATAATCATAAATAGAACAAGGTTTTTTAGTTTCATATGTTTTAAAATTAGAATATTCATTTTTGAATGAATTTTAAAGAAATTATTTTTTCATTTTTATATTTAATCTCAATGATTTCCATTTTCTTTAAGGTTTCAGTTGGAGTTGTGATTTTAGAAATAAAATCTTGTTTATTCAAAAAGTCGACACCAATTTCGTCGAACATCACTTCTTCGATTTCGGCATTATCGTCAATACAATTTTCGAGTTGTAATTTTCGTTTGGTCCAATCTTTTAGGTTTGTATTCATACAAGACCGAATCATCATGGCATAATCATCGGGTTGCAAACTAATTTCAGAAATATTTTGATTAGAATTTAAACTCATCATTTGAGTTTTATAATAGGCACTAGAAATCAAAAAAGTAACTTCGTTTTGATTTTCGTATTTTAAGCAGCCATTTGTAGTTTTTTGTTTTATTTTTTTAACTAATTCATTTGGCAGCGACTCAATTCGAAACACCTCAAATTTATCAGATTCAATAATTTTTTGAGTATATTTATCTCTAAAACAAATTATTTTTTCGGTATTATGATAAAATTGTTTCATCCCTAAAACGAAACTTAAAATCAAAGTTGAAACTCCTACTATCATAATAATTTTTCTTAGTTTATTCGTTTTTTTTGAGTTCAATTTAATTAAACTCCCTACTTTTTCATCGACTGAATGTTTATGTAAAAATTCATCCCAACTTTCAAATCCTGAAAATTTGCTCAAAATATCGAGCAAGTCTTTTCGTGGAATTTTTTCGTTTGTAATAGGTTTCAAATGTGTATACACCCATTTCTCTGAAACTCGTTCCTTGTTTTTAGTTTCAATTAAATCAATGAGTTGGGCAATTTCTTTGTTTCCAAAATCCTGAATAGTTCCTTTAAAATAGGGAAACGATAATTTGAAAATTGCAAGAACTTTTTCTTTTAGAAAATAAAAAACCTCAATTTCGTTCATAAACTTGATACAATAGTAGTATTTCTTCTTAATTTTCGAATTGTAAATCTACTGTAAAACTACTGAAAAATCAATTTATTTGTTTTCAATGTCTTTACATTGGTTTTTCTAAAACTCAGAAGCATGTTTGTTTTAGGTTTGCAGAGAATTTTAAAAACAAAAATCATGAAAACAAATTTTATTATCACAGTTTTATTTCTTGCAACCAGTTTTGCAAATGCTCAAGTTCTTGGTAATGCGGGTTATACTGACCGCAACAATTCTAATTATCAAAACAATGCCATAAAAAATCCCACAGCATTTTCTAATGGAGATTTTATGACCCTGAAAATTCAAGGAATTTTTAACGAAAAAGCAAGTTCCTATATCGCCACTTTTAGTATTTTGCAATTGGGACTAAGTATCGATGAAGTTACAAGTTTATTAGACGAAAGAATTTTAAATATTAAAAAAAGTATTCAAAAACTGAACCCAACGATAGAAGTTGTTGTAGATATGATTTCTTTTTTACCCCGGTTTGAAACTCAAACCACCTCAAGATTATTCAGAAAAAAAACGTATACAGAAATTCCTATTGGTTTTGTATTGACAAAAAATATAATTATTCAATACAAAAAAGCATCAGATTTAGATAATGTTATATCAATTTGTGGTAAAAATGATGTCTACGATTTGGCTAAAGTCGATTATATCACAAACAATTTAGATACGATAAAAGATAAACTTCAAGAACGTGTTTTATTAGAATATAATAAAAGAATGAAATTTTATGGTACAATAAAAAACGTTGATTTGTTAACCAAAGAGAAATCTATTGATGAAAATTTCGAAATCTTTTATCCAATTGAGAACTATAAAAATTATACTGCCTATACAAAGGCACAAATCCCGATGGGAAATAATTATGTCAATCAAGTAGAACACAACGAAACTTTATATTATAATGGAGTGAAACCAAAAGTACATTCGTTTATAATCAATCCCGAAATTACAGAGCCAGCCATTCAAATTATTTACGAAATGACAATTGTAATAGATTTACGAACAAAAGATAAAGAAAAAGTTATCACCCCAATTAAAGAAAAAAAATTGGTGTATATGGTAGGTTCTAATGTAAATGTGCAAAAATTAGATTTATAAAAAAATGTAGCAATTTATTAAAATCATCAAATGCAATAATTTGATGGTTTTTTTATTTTATTTTTCCAATTCGTTTGATCATGCCATCAAATATAAAAAAGTGAAACGGAATCATGGCATACCAATACAATCTCCCAAACAGACCAATGGGTCTAAAAGTTGCAATTTGATGTAAATAGTTGTTTTCGTCAATTCGAAATTCTAACCAAGCCTCACCAGGAACGCGCATTTCTGCAAAAAGTAATAATCGTTTTTCATCTCGTTCGGCTAATAACACGCGCCAAAAATCAAGGGCATCGCCATTGTCCAAATGCGTTGGGCTGGTGCGACCACGACGCATTCCGACACCACCAACCATTTTATCAAAAAAACCACGAAGTTTCCAGAGCCAAGTGGCATAGTACCAACCTTTGTCACCACCAATTGACCAAATATTGTCTAAAACTTGACCCGAATTTAGAATTTTAATTTTCTTAACATCTTTCAAGCATCCATAGGTCGGAACTTGAATGTAACTCGACAAGTTTTTCTTGAAACGTGAGCTTGCTAAACTGTCTTTCCAGCTCGAAATGACTAAATTTTGCTCAATTTTTTTGAAGGCTAATTTAATTGCATCTACATATGAAATGGGTTTGATGTTCAGCATATGTTGCAACCTATTGTCGGCACATACAACTTCCATTTTCATAGAGTCTACTAAGTTTGTAGCAAGTTTGTAACTTGTTGAAGTAACGAAATACAGCCAATAGGATGATAATTTTGGTGTAAAAACTGGAATAGTAAATATTGAAAGTTTGATACCACGGGTTTTAGCATACAATTGCATCATTTGTTTGTAGGTAATAATGTTTGGACCACCAATATCAAACGATTGATTGTAACAATCTTCACGGTTTATAACGCCAGTTAAATAATGAATCACATCTCGAATTGCAATAGGTTGTGATTTTGTTAAAACCCATTTTGGAGTAATCATGATGGGCAATTTTTCGCATAAATCCCTAATAATTTCAAACGATGAGCTACCAGATCCAACAATAATTCCGGCTCTGAGAACGGTTGTATTGTAAGTTCCTTTTAACAAAATTTGTTCCACATTACTGCGAGATTGCATATGTTTTGAAAGGTTTGGGTCGTTGACAATTCCGGATAGATAAATGACTTGATTAACCTTCATTTTATCCATATAGGTATTGAAGTTATTGGCGGCAAGCGACTCCATAATATCAAAATTTTTAGTAGAACTTGTCATGGAATGAATCAAAAAGTAGGAAACATCAATGTCTTTTGGATAATTATCTAAAGTTGGATCTTTCAAAAAATCGACTTCCCAAATCGTGATTTGGGATAATGTTTGTTTGTCTAATCCAAGTCGCAATTGATCCCGAACGCAACAAACAACTTCGTGACCTTGTTCTAATAATTCGGGTAAAAGTCTGCGACCAACATATCCGTTTGCACCTGTGAGAAGAATTTTCATATCAGATAATTTGCATTAAAATTAACGAAAATTTTTGAATTTTTGATTTTCTGTCGAGTTTTTTTAGCCACGATAATAGTGAAAACCCTTTTTTGAAAAAATCTATTTTTTCTTGAAGTTGCAGAACGACTAAAAGAAGTTCCTGCAAGTTCTTTGAAAAAAAGATTTTGTCGAAAAAGGTTGAAACGAATAGCGGGATTAGCTTCTGAAAATAATACTAAATTCCTCGGATGATACTCAATACTGAACTAATAATGTATTGAACTCCAATAGCAATGGTCAGAAAACCCACAATTCTTGAAATAGCTACAATTCCAGAAGATCCGAGTATTTTTGCTAAATAATGCGCACTGCGAAGTATCAAATAAATGGCAACTGAAACAGCTAAAATGGCTGTACTCGATGTGATTAATTCATAGCTTGTATGATGTTCTTGATAATAAGCTATCAAAAGTGAGATAGATCCTGGTCCAGCCAACATGGGAATGGCAAGTGGTGTGAGCGAAATGTCGTTTCGTTCTTGAATATCTTGTTCGACTTTTTTGTTGATTCCTCGTTCTTTATTAAATTTCCCGTTGAGTAATGTAAATCCTGATGTTGCAATAATTATTCCACCAGAAATTCGCAAAGCATTGATGGTTATCCCAAAAAAAGTCAAAACATATTGCCCAATGAAAAAGGATACTATCAAAATGATAAAAACGTCGATAGAAGTCCAAAGCGATACTTTTGCACGTTCGTTTTTGTCATAGTCTTGAGTTAAACCAACGAAAATCGGGACCGTTCCAATTGGATTTAAAACCGAAAATAATGCAAAAAAGAGATAGATGAAAATTTCCATTTAGAAATATTTTTTTGCAAAGTTAAATTTTTAAACTTAAAGTTATCAATAAATCTTTGCGACTTTGCAACTTTAAGCCAAATTTATTTTTGTATTTTTGTAGTATGAAAAATAAGAAAACATTGGTGCTTGGGGCATCAACAAAACCCGAAAGATATTCTTTTAAAGCAATTACTAAACTAGTTGAAAATGGTCATTCGGTTTTAGCAATTGGTCAAAATACTGGCGAAGTTGCTGGAATTAAAATCTACACAAAAGCAATTCCGCTGACGAAAGTTAACACAGTTTCGTTGTATTTGAATGCTGCTAGACAAAGAGATTATTACAACTATATTGTTGAAGCGCAGCCAAAACGTGTTATTTTTAATCCAGGAACCGAAAATCCAGAATTTTATCAGTTACTTGAACTAAATAATATTAAATTCGAAATAGCTTGTACGCTGGTTTTATTAGCCACGAATCAGTATTAAAAAAAACCTAAAAGATTTTTAAAACTTCGTTTGGGTAACGGCTTTTTTACTTATCATCAATAATCCTACAAATGTGATTAATCCGTTGAAGATGATTAATTCATTATCAATAACATAATTTCCGAAAAGATATTTGGAATTACTGCTTATTAAGAAACAAATCGCTGGAGAAATCATACAAATAAACGGTACAAATTTATCATGAACTGTTTTTGATTTCACAAACAATCCAAATGCATACAATCCAAGAAGTGGACCATACGTGTAAGTCGCAATTTTAAAAACCATTTTTACAACCGAATCGTCATTTATTGCATTGAAAATGATGATTACTACAAACATTAAAATCGAAAAACCAATATGAACAAAATGTCTTGTTCTAACAATATTGGGTTTATTGAGATTTTCGGTTTTGTCCATTCCAAGAAAATCAACGCAAAAAGAAGTCGTCAAAGCGGTCAATGCTGAGTCTGTTGTTGCAAATGTTGCAGCCGTTAATCCTAGTAAAAATATTACAGACGGAATCAATGTCAAGTGATGAAATGCAATTTCTGGAAACAACAAATCGGTTCTGGCAACATCGTTAATCATTGGAACTTGTATTCCATTTTTTTCGGCATACGTATAAAGTAAAGCACCAACACTCAAAAAGAAAATATTGATAATTACAAAAATTGCTGTGAAAGTAAACATATTTTTTTGTGCTTCGCCAATGTTTTTGCAACTCAGGTTTTTTTGCATTAAATCTTGGTCAAGCCCAACCGTTGCAATAGTTACGAACATTCCCCCTAAGAATTGTTTCCAAAAATAGGTGGCTTTCATATAATCTTCAAAGAAAAATATTTTAGAATAATTGCTGGTTTTTACTTTTTCGAATGCATCTATAAAACTTAAATCTAGACTGGTGCAAATAAAATACAATGTCAAAAAAACAGAGGTTATCAAAAAGAACGTTTGCAAGGTATCAGTAATAATAATTGTTTTTAAACCACCGCGATAGGTGTAAGCAAAAATCAATGCCAGTGATGCAAAAACGGTTATTGCAAACGGAATTTGATAGTAATCAAAAACGTACCGTTGAAGAACAAAAACCACTAAATACAGCCTAAAAGCAGAACCTATAGTGCGACCAATCAAAAAAATTGTGGCTGCCGTTTTGTAACTTGTTTTGCCTAGTCGTTGCTCGATGTATCCATAAATCGAAGTCAAATTCATTCTGTAATACAATGGTAACAAAATTTTAGCAACCACAATAAAACCAACTGCGCTACCCAAAACAAACTGAAAATACTTGAACTGCAAATCGGGATTGCCAACTTCGCCAGGAACAGAGATGAAAGTTATTCCAGAAATCGCAGTTCCAATCATTCCAAATGCAACCAAATACCATTTTGAGTTTTTATTTGCCTTAAAAAAAGCCTCGTTTCCAGAATCTTTTTTGCTGATAAAATGCGAAATCAAAAATAAAATTCCAAAATAAATTATAATTAAGGTCAAAATTGCAAATGGAGTCATTGTTTTTTATTTCTTTTAAGATTGCTAAAATAGAAAAAAAATAGATAATGAGATAATTTGTCAATTAGATATATAGGTTTATTCCTTAAACATCGTAACATTTTATAAATTTCATTTCAAAATTATCTAATAATCAAATTATCACACTATCAAATTGACTACTTTTGCACCATGGAATTTTCTTCTAAATTATTAGAAAAAGCAGTAAACGAAATGTCGCAATTGCCAGGAATTGGCAAACGAACAGCATTGCGTTTGGTTTTGCATTTGTTGAAACAACCCAAAGAACAAACCAGTTTTCTATCAGAAGCATTAACAAATATGCGAAGCAACATCAAGTTTTGTGAAAGTTGTCATAACATTTCTGATGTTAGAATTTGCGAAATTTGTGAGAACCAAAAACGGAATCATCAAATTGTTTGTGTTGTCGAAGATGTTCGCGATGTTATGGCAATAGAAAACACGGGTCAATTTCGAGGTATTTATCATGTTTTGGGAGGGAAAATTTCTCCTATAGATGGCATTGGACCAAGTCAATTGAACATTTTTTCCTTAGTCGAAAAAGTAAAACTTGGTACAATTCAAGAAATTATATTTGCATTAAGCTCCACAATGGAAGGTGATACGACTAATTTTTATATTTTTAAACAAATTCAGGATTGCAAAATAATTACCTCGACAATTGCTAGAGGGATTTCAGTTGGTGATGAGTTAGAGTATGCAGATGAGGTGACTCTTGGTCGAAGTATTTTGCATAGAGTTCCTTTCGAAAATTCTTTGAAAACAAATTAAAGTCAAATTTTGCTTCATAGTTTTCTAAATTTAATTGAAAAACCTATATTTGCTTACTAAGTTTCCACCATGAAGAAAATTTTTTTATTAAACATGTTTTTGTTTTTGGCGATTTTTGTATCGTGTGTGCCTTCAAAAGACTTGATTTATTTGCAAAACAAAAATAATTCTGTTTCAAATTCTACTGTCAATTCAATAAATATAAAGCCATACAGAATGCAAATTAATGATTTGTTGAGTATTTCGATAAAAACATTAGACCCAAAATTGAGTCAATTATTTGCAACTACAAACAATGTAAATACTACAAATTCAGATCAAGGCCTATATTTTGATGGTTTTACCATTGATGATCATGGCAATATACGAATTCCTGTTCTCGGAGAAATGAATGTTTTGGGTTTTACAACTGATGAAATTCGAATTAAAATCGAAGAAAAGCTTCTTAAAGAATATTTCAATAAAGAATCTAATCTTTTTGTAAATGTAAAATTAGCAGGATTTCGATATACAATTAATGGCGAAGTAGGTGCTCCAGGGACAAAAAATTTATTTCAAGAAAAGGTAAATGTTCTTGAAGCAGTAGCAAATGCTGGAGATATCACAACAACTGGAAATAGAAAAGATGTTGTAATTGTGCGTCAAACACCTCAAGGTTCAGAATTACATTCCATAGATTTAACAGATATAAAAGCTTTGCAATCTCCCTATTACTTTTTGCAACCAAATGATTATGTCTATGTTAAACCTTTGAAACAAAAAACTTGGGGAACTGGTAAAACCGGAATCGAATCTCTAAGTACCATTATTACATTATTATCATTGATTACAACAACTTTTTTATTGTTGAAAAAATAGAAAAAATGCTCGATAAAAAAGATTTTGATTTTTCTAGCCAACAAATTGGTTTCGATTTAAAGAGTTTTCTTTTGAAAATTGCTAGTTATTGGAAGTGGTTTATAGTCTCATTATTGCTAACTTTTACAATCGCATATCAAGTAAACATCAGAAAACAAAAATCGTATTCTGTCAATAGCACCATTTCAATTAAAGAAGAAAATAATCCTTTTTTTACAGCAAATACAAGTTTAGTATTCAACTGGGGCGGAACATCTGATCAAATCAATACCATTGTAACAACGCTAAAATCAAGAACTCATAATGAATTGGTAGTCGATAAAATGAATTATTTTATTGATTATTTGAAACAAGATAAATATTATGAAACCGATGTCTATGGACAAATTCCTTTTGTTATTGTACTAGATAAAAAAGAAAATCAATTGGTTGGTAAGAATATTGAGATTGAATTTTTGAATCAAAAAGAGTACAGAATCAAAATTGATTTTGATAAAGAAACAATTTCTACTTATAATTACTCTAAAAACAAATCGAGAACTTTTAAAGTTCAGCCCAAAGAATATTCAAAAACACTAAAAATTGGAGAAAAAATTGAACTTCCGTTTTTGCACTGGACTTTAGATTTACAAGAAATTCCAGAAAATTACATCAAAAGCAAATATTTTGTAAAACTCAATAATTTCGATGATGTTGTGCAACGATATCAAGATTTGAAAGTCATTGCAGACGAAAAAAATGCCTCGGTTCTTCGACTTTCGCTCGAAGGAACTAATAAAGCACGAATGGTAGAATATTTGAACGAAACAGTAAACACTCTCATAAAAAAAGAACTCGATAAAAAGAATTTATTTGCTACAAATACCATAAAATTTATTGATAGTACTTTAATTGAAACCGAAAAATTACTCAAAACATCGGGAGAAGAACTCAAAACATTTCAAAAAGGAAAAAGCATTATAGATATCGAAGATGGTGGGAATCTTTTTTCTCAAAAACTTCAAAAATACGATGTTTTAAAAGACGAAATTTCAAGACAAATTAACTACTACAATACTCTAAAATCGTATCTGCTAAGAAATAACGATTTTTCAAAACTACCAGCTCCTTCTGTTGCAGGAATTACAGAACCAAATATTGTAGTGAATGTTTCGAAATTAGTTTCGCTTTCGATTGCTCGAGCCCAAATGGCATATTCTGTCAAAAACGAAAAATTATACAGCGATTTTGATAACGAAATGGAGTCGATTAAACTTGTTTTGTTAGAAAATATAAACTCTTCGCGAAACGCGCTAAACTATGATTTGGAACAAGCAAATAGCACCATAAATCAGCAAGAAACAAAACTAAAACGTTTGCCTCAAGACAAGCAAGAATTAGCAAAAATTGAACGAAAATATAATCTTGGAGATAATATTTACAATAATTTTTTAGCCAAGAAAAGCGAAGCAGAAATTGTAAAAGCAGCCAATTTATCCGACATACATTTTATAGATTCGGCCAAAGATACTGGTGGCGGATTACTAGAATCGCGAACTAGTATGAACTATGTAATTGCATTTTTTTTGGGGATTCTAATGCCATTGCTAATTATTCTGGGCTTATTTTTTGTTAACACTTCCATCCAAAATGTAGAAGATATTAGCAAAATAACACAAATTCCTTTACTTGGTGTTGTAGGAAAAAAACATCAAAAATCATCGAATTTATCCGTTTTCGAAAAACCAAAATCTGCATTATCAGAATCCTTCAGAGCCATTCGATCTTCCCTTCAATTTTTATATAAAAAACAAAATATTGAAGGTTCAAAAACATTAATGATTACATCTTCTGTGGGTGGCGAAGGAAAAACATTTTGCTCGGTGAACATTGCAACTATTTTTGCTTTGAGTAATAAAAAAACAGTAATTATCGGTCTGGATTTGCGTAAACCTAAAATATTTGATGACTTTGACCTAAAAAATGATTTTGGAGTTGTCAATTATCTTATAGGACACAAAAATCTATCAGAAATTGTTCAAAAAACTCAAATATCAAATCTCGATGTAATTACCTCGGGACCAATTCCACCAAATCCTTCAGAATTAATCATTGGTGATTCGATGTCTCAATTCATGAATGATCTAAAAGCAAATTATGATTATATTATTTTGGATACCCCACCAGTAGGACTAGTAGCAGATTCTATTGAATTGGTTCAATACTGCGATGTTATTTTGTATATAATTAGACAAAATTATACCAAAAAAGAAATGATTACTATGCTCAACAATCGAGTAGAACGTGGCGAATTGAGCAATGTGAGTATCATTTTGAATGGTTTTGAAAGCAAAGCAAAATACGGAAATGCATATGGTTATGGATATGGCTATGGAGATTATGCCAATGGCTATCACGAAGTTGAAAAACCAAAAACATGGATTCGAAAAATCAACGATTTTCTATCAAATAGTTAAAATATGGTTACAAAAAAAACTTCCGTTTTAATTACTGGTGGAGCAGGATTTATTGGATCGAATCTTTGCGAATACTTTTTGAATAAGGATTATAAAGTAGTTTGTTTAGATAATTTCGCTACAGGTCATTTAAAAAATATCCAAGAATTTTTTAACCACAAAAATTTTACACTAATTGAAGGAGATATTCGGAATTTAAACGATTGTCGAAATGCACTTCAAAATATAGATTATGTTTTGCATCAAGCAGCGCTAGGTTCGGTTCCAAGATCTATTAATGATCCAATGACAACCAACGAAGTAAATATTTCGGGTTTTTTGAACATGTTAGTGGCAAGTCGTGATGCAAAAGTAAAACGGTTTATATATGCTGCAAGTTCATCAACTTATGGCGATTCTCAAAATTTACCAAAAATGGAAGATGTTATAGGCAAACCTCTTTCTCCTTATGCGATAACCAAATATGTTAATGAATTATATGCCGAAAATTTTTCTAAAAATTATGGTTTAGAAACTATCGGTTTGCGCTATTTTAATGTTTTTGGTCGAAAACAAGATCCAAATGGAGCTTATGCAGCGGTAATTCCAAAATTTATACAACAATTTATCAACCATAAAAGTCCAATAATCAATGGCGATGGTACTTATTCTCGAGATTTTACCTATATTGATAATGTCATACAAATGAATGAATTGGCAATGTTGACAAATGATAAAAAAGCAATAAATACCATCTACAACACCGCTTTTGGAGAAAGAAATACACTCAATGATTTAGTAAAATATCTAAAAAATGAACTTTCGAATTTTGATTCAGAGATTATTAAAGTTGAAACTGTTTATAGTGAAAATAGAGTAGGAGATATCCCTCATTCATTGGCAAGTATTGAAAAAGCAAAAAAAATATTACATTACAATCCAAAATTTTCGCTTGAAGAAGGACTTAAAGAATCCATAAAGTGGTATTGGGAAAATTTAAAAAAATAGAATAACGAAAATGAAAATAACAAAAATTTGTTGCATCGGTGCAGGATATGTTGGAGGTCCAACAATGGCCATTATTGCTCAAAAATGTCCACACATCGCTGTAACAGTAGTAGATTTAAACGAACAAAGAATTGCGGCTTGGAACGATGCAAACATAAATAATTTACCAATATATGAACCAGGTTTAGGAGAAATTGTAGCAGAATCTCGAGGACGAAATTTATTTTTTTCTACCGAAATAGAAAAAGCAATTGACGAAGCACAGGTAGTTTTTATTTCTGTAAACACACCAACAAAAACCTATGGTTCTGGAAAGGGCATGGCGGCGGACTTAAAATATATTGAACTTTGCGCTCGCCAAATTGCTCAAGTTTCGAAAACGGATAAAATTATTGTTGAAAAATCAACGCTTCCGGTTCGAACTGCCGAAGCCATAAAAAGCATTTTAGATAACACCGGAAATGGAGTTCAATTTCAGATTCTTTCTAATCCGGAATTTTTGGCAGAAGGAACTGCTGTAGAAGATTTGTTGCGACCAGATCGTGTTTTGATTGGTGGAGATTCCTCAATAGAAGGTCAAAAAGCCATTAATGCATTAGTTGATGTTTATGCGAATTGGGTTCCAAAAGATAAAATCTTAACAACTAATGTCTGGTCGTCAGAATTATCAAAACTAACCGCAAATGCCTATTTGGCGCAACGTGTTTCTTCTATAAATGCACTTTCGGAATTATGTGAAAAAACGGGTGCTGATATTTCTGAAGTTTCTCTTGCCATTGGAATGGATAGCAGAATTGGATCTAAATTTCTGAAAGCCTCTGTTGGATTTGGTGGTTCTTGTTTTCAAAAAGACATTTTAAATTTGGTGTATATCTGCAAATCATTTGGACTTAATGAGGTTGCGGATTATTGGGAACAAGTCATTATTATGAACGATCATCAAAAAAGACGATTTTCTAAAAATATTGTTCAAACATTATACAATACTGTAGCCGACAAAAAAATTGCCTTTTTGGGCTGGGCTTTTAAAAAAGACACCAATGATACTCGCGAATCTGCAGCAATTTATGTGGCTAATGATTTGATTAATGAACACGCCAAAATAGCAGTTTTCGACCCAAAAGTTACCGAACAACAAGTGCTTTCCGATTTAGATTATCTAAAAACAAGAAGTTCAGAGGCGAATAGAAAATTTATTTCTAGTTTTAATAATCCGATAGACGCTTGCAAAGACGCGCATGCTATCGCAATTTTAACCGAATGGGACGAATTTAGAGATTATGACTGGAAAGCGATTTATGATTCCATGCTCAAGCCTGCATTTGTTTTCGATGGTCGAAATCTATTGGATAAACAAAAAATGGAAGACATTGGATTTGTTTTTCAATCAATAGGATCTTAGATATTTATGAAAATTAAAATTGCAATAATTGGTCTTGGTTATGTTGGTTTGCCTCTAGCACGACTTTTTGCAACCAAATATTCGGTAGTTGGTTTTGATATTAATAGAAGTCGAATTTCTGAATTAAATTCTGGAATTGACAAAACGTTAGAAATAAGCGAAACACTTCTTAAATCGGTTTTAATTCAAAATCCAAATGTAGAAACTGGGCTTTTTTGTTCAGACAATTTAGAAGATATAAAAGATTGTAATTATTACATTATAACGGTTCCAACCCCCGTAGACAAAAACAACAAACCCGATTTAACTCCTTTATATCGTGCCAGCGAAACCGTTGGGAAAGTGCTAAAAAAAGATGATATTGTAATTTATGAATCCACAGTATATCCTGGCGCAACCGAAGAGGAATGTGTGCCAGTTTTGAAAAAAATTAGTGGACTCAAATTTAATATAGATTTTTTCGTGGGCTATTCTCCAGAACGAATCAATCCGGGAGATAAAGAACACACAGTCGAAAAAATTTTGAAAGTAACTGCGGGTTCAACACCAAAAATAGGTCATTTAGTAAATGATTTATACAAATCTGTGATTTTGGCTGGAACACATTTGGCGCCAACAATAAAAGTTGCTGAAGCGGCAAAAGTTATTGAAAATTCGCAACGTGATATTAACATTGCTTTTATAAACGAATTGGCAAAAATTTTTAATCTTCTCGAAATCGATACACACGCTGTTTTAGAAGCCGCAGGTACAAAATGGAATTTTTTACCTTTTAAACCTGGCCTTGTTGGAGGACATTGCATTGGGGTTGATCCCTATTATTTAGCCCAAAAAGCTTTGGAAATGGGGTATAATCCCGAAATTATTTTAGCAGGAAGAAAACTTAATGACAGCATGGGCGAATATGTTGCTTCACAAGTAGTAAAACTAATGCTAAAGAAGGAAATTAGAGTAAAAAAAGCTAAGTTGCTACTGCTTGGAATTACGTTTAAAGAAAACTGTCCAGATGTACGAAATACAAAAATTGTAGACGTCATTCATGCTTTTCAAGAATATGGAATTCATGTTACGATTTATGATCCTTGGGCAAACCCAGACGAAGTTTTACACGAATACAATATAAATACCCAAAACACTTTGCCTATTTCAACATTCGATGCAATTGTTTTGGGAGTTGCACACAAACAATTTCTTGATTTGAATTATGAAAAACTTAAAAACAAAAATGCAATTATCTATGATGTCAAAGGAATTTTAGGAAAAATTGCAGATGGAAATTTATAAAACTCACAAAATGAAAAATATATTAATTACTGGCGGAGCAGGATTCATTGGTTCTCACGTCGTTAGAAGATTTGTAAACAAGTATCCAGATTATCGAATCTATAATCTCGATGCTTTGACTTATGCTGGGAATTTAGAAAACATTTCGGATATCGAAAAAAAATCAAATTATACTTTTATAAAAGGCGATATCGTCGACGAAAATTTCATAAATGAATTGTTTGCGAAATACAATTTTGATGGTGTCATTCATCTTGCTGCCGAATCTCATGTAGATCGTTCCATAACAGATCCGTTATCATTTGTTCGGACAAATGTTATCGGAACCATGAATTTATTAAATGCAGCAAAAAGTTCTTGGGCTGATAATTTTGAGGGAAAACGTTTTTATCACGTCAGTACCGATGAAGTGTATGGCTCACTTGGTGCAGAGGGATTGTTTACAGAAGCAACTGCCTATGATCCAAATTCTCCCTATTCTGCTTCGAAAGCAAGTTCGGATCATTTTGTGCGTGCCTATGGCGAAACCTATGGTTTGCCCTATGTGATCACAAATTGTTCCAACAATTATGGACCCAATCATTTTCCCGAAAAACTGATTCCACTTTTTATCAACAACATCATCAACAACAAACTTTTGCCGGTGTATGGCGACGGAAAATATACTCGAGATTGGCTATTTGTAGAAGATCACGCTGTGGCAATTGATTTGGTTTTTCATGAAGGAAAAAATCATCAAACCTACAATATTGGCGGTTTTAACGAGTGGCAAAATATCGATTTAGTGAAACTACTTTGCGCTATTATGGATAAAAAATTAGCGAGAACCGAAGGAACTTCTGTAAATTTAATTTCCTACGTAAAAGACCGTCCAGGTCACGATTTGCGCTACGCCATCGATGCTTCGAAAATCAATAAAGAACTTGGATGGAAACCATCCGTTACATTTGAGCAAGGTTTAGAACGTACTATAGATTGGTTTTTGAGTAACGAATTGTGGTTGAATAATGTGACTTCTGGTGAATATGCGAAATATTATGAAAAGCAATATAATTAGGTTAAAAGGTTATAGAATTTTAGGCTACAAAATTTAAATTTATAAACTCTAAATTTTTTAAAAATGTCGGATTCTCGGATTTGGTTGTCGTCACCACACATGAGCGAAAGCGAATTGAAATTTATTCAAGAGGCTTTCGACTCGAATTGGATAGCGCCCGTTGGAGAAAATATTTCGGAATTTGAAAAGTATTTAGAACTTTTTTTAGGTAACAATTCTCATGTAGCAGCTTTAAATTCTGGTACATCGGCGATTCATTTAGGATTAATTCAATTAAACGTAACTTTTGATGACGAAGTAATTTGTCAAAGTTTTACCTTTTCGGCATCTGCAAATCCAATATTGTATCAAGGTGCCACTCCAATTTTTGTAGATAGCGAATCACAAACTTGGAATTTGTGCCCTGTTGCTCTTGAAGAAGCCATTTTAGATAGAATTTCAAAAGGTAAAAAACCAAAAGCAATAATTGCGGTTCATTTATACGGAATGCCATTTGATGTCGAAGCTATTATAAAAATTTCTCAAAAGTACGATATTCCGATTTTAGAAGATGCTGCCGAAGCGCTTGGAAGTAACTTTAAGGGTCAAAAATGTGGAACTTTTGGTAATTATGCTGCCATTTCGTTCAACGGTAATAAAATTATTACCACTTCTGCGGGAGGAGTTTTGGTTTGTAAATCATCAGACGAGAAAGTAAAAACAATTTTTCTAGCTACACAATCAAAAGACAATTCACCACATTATCAGCATTCTGAAATTGGATATAATTACAGAATGAGTAATATTTGTGCAGGAATTGGTCGTGGACAAATGCAGGTTTTAGAAAATCGTATAGAATCTCGAAGAAAAAATAATCAGTTCTATGTTGATTTTTTCGAAAATATTGAAGGAATAACAGTTTTGCAAGAACCAAATTCTAATTATTTTTCGAATCATTGGTTAACTGTGATTCAAATTGATAGCTCTAAAAAATACGGAAAAACTAAAGAAGATTTAAGATTATTTCTTGAAACAAAAAATATTGAAAGCCGTCCAGTTTGGAAACCACTTCATTTACAACCCATTTTTTCGAGATATCCATATTATGGAAAAAACTTTTGCGAGCAACTTTTCGATAACAGTTTGTGTTTGCCATCGGGCTCTAATTTGTCCCAAAAAGATAAAAATAGAATTATTGAAAACTTAACGTTTTTTTTCAATTTTAAAATATAACATAGTGTTGTATTTGTTGGTTTTTTGACTTAAATTAATAAAATATTATATCTTAGCAGTCCCAAACAGTTTCAAAATAAATTACAAATATGCAAAATAGTGAACAATCTCATGACTGGGATTTAGTAATTACAGGAAAAAACTCACTTTTAGACGTCAATTTCTTAGACATTTGGCGTTACCGTGACTTACTTATGATGTTCGTGAAACGTGATTTTGTAAGTTTTTATAAGCAAACTATTTTGGGTCCACTTTGGTTTTTTATCCAACCCATTTTTACAACAATCGTTTTTACCTTTGTTTTCGGAAGATTAGCAGGAATTAGCACCGACGGGCTTCCGCAACAACTTTTTTATTTAACAGGAATTACAGCTTGGGGATATTTTTCGGATTGTTTAACAAAAACAAGTACGGTTTTTAAAGACAATGCAAATATTTTTGGGAAGGTGTATTTTCCTAGGTTGATTATGCCATTGAGTATTGTGGTCAGTAATTTAGTGAGGTTTGGCGTTCAAATGCTACTACTAATTTGCATGATGGGATATTTTTGGGTTTACCCTGCTAAAAATGCCAGTTTTGAGATAACAACAGCAATTTTATTTTTCCCGATTTTAGTGCTACTAATGGCGCTTTTAGGATTAGGATTAGGGTTAATAATCACGGCAGTTACAACAAAATACAAAGATTTGACTTTTCTTGTGACCTTTGGGGTTCAATTGCTAATGTACGGAACAACAGTAATTTATCCTTTGAGTGAAGCCAAGTTAAAATTTCCTGCCATGGCAAAATATATAGAATTGAATCCTATGACTGGAATTATAGAAGCGTTTCGATTTGCATTTCTCGGTAAGGGAAATTTCACATTTTGGAGTATAGGATATTCTGCATTAGTAACATTTATAGTTCTTTTTGCAGGAATTTTAATTTTTAATAAAACTGAAAAAAATTTCGTAGATACAATATAATGAGTTCACCAGTCATCCAAGTCCAAAATCTTTCTAAAGCCTATCAAATTGGTCAAATAGGTACTGGAACATTTTCTAAAGATCTAGAGCGTTTTGTAACGACTAAAATACTAGGAAAAGAAGACCCATTTTTGAAAATTGGGGAAACAAATGATCGAAGTACAAAAGGTGAAAGGAATATTGTTTGGTCATTAAAAGATATAAATTTCGACATTAATCAAGGCGATGCAGTAGGTATCATTGGAAAAAATGGTGCTGGAAAAAGCACATTACTAAAATTATTGTCACGAGTCACCTCGCCTACAACTGGTTCTATAAAAGTAAAAGGACGCATTGCAAGTTTGCTCGAAGTGGGAACAGGATTTCATCCAGAATTATCTGGGAGAGAAAATATTTTTCTAAACGGAGCCATCTTAGGCATGCGAAAAAAAGAAATTAGTCGAAAACTCGATGAAATTATTGATTTTTCGGGAGTGGAACGTTATATAGACACACCAGTAAAACGCTATTCATCAGGAATGTACGTGCGATTAGCCTTTGCTGTTGCAGCACATCTTGAAAGCGAAATTCTAATAGTCGATGAAGTTTTGGCAGTTGGAGACACTGAATTTCAAAAAAAATGTTTAGGAAAAATGGGCGACATTTCCAAAGGCGAAGGTCGAACAGTTTTGTTTGTGAGTCATAACATGGCTGCGGTACAAAATTTATGTAATACTGGAATTGTTCTTGAAAATGGATTAGTTAAGTTTAATGGATTGATAAATGAAATTGTAAATTTTTATCTGAATGATAATTTAAAATCAAATAGATTTTTAAATAATAATCTAGATAATAAAAATGGTATCCAAAGCGTTGAAATATTGGGGAACAAACTAATTCAAGAACATTCTTACAGTATTAAAATACAAATTCAATTTGTGAATAAAATAAATAACTGTAATGTAGGAATTGCTTTATTGGACAATAGTAAAACTAAAATATTTACAACTATTTGTGAAATACAAAATGAGTCAACATCAATTATTTGTGAAATCCCCTCACATTTATTGTTAAAGAATCAATACAGTTTAGATGTTGCAACTTTTAAAGATGGAATTAGTTTTGAATATTTAAGTGATATTTGTAGTTTCGAAGTAGAAGATTTTGAAAATAATTATAAAGTTTATAACGGAAATATTGGAAATCTTAAAATTGATTGCAAATGGTTTACAAATTAAT